>JANPBV010000151.1:0-3048 GCA_031430615.1 Ignavibacteria bacterium
AATTCCTTTATCAATTCATCCGGCAGCTTTGGCAATTCTGAGCGGGGAATTAAATACGTTGGCAGATTGAACAGGTCGGTAAATATCCTGTGTTTATCAACTGTTGCCATAAGGTACTGGTGACCCGATGAGCCGCCTGTACCTATCTTTGCGCCTATCATTCTGTGCACCATCAGCGCGTGCCTGTAGCGCCATTCAGTGAACAGCTCATCCATTTCAACCAGCTGGTTTAAGAACATAAACGGTAAGTGAAGTATAGGCTCATCCCTGTATAGGTTTATGAAAATTGCAGCAAGCATTGATTTGTTTGATAAATGCATTCTGCCTTCTTTAACTAGCTCATTATGTTTTGCTTCATCAAACAATGCTTCAAAGTTCTCTTTGTTCAGTTCAATATTCTTTAACTGGAACTCACGTTTCTTTTCAGTAAACGTTTTGTTATCCATGATAATTTTGGTGTCATGCTCCAGCATTTTTTCAACTGCCTGCTTATAGCTCTGCCAGAAATTGAAATTCTGAGAATTTAAAAAAGGTGTGCGCTCAAGCCATTTTTCAACAAGCTCAAATAGCGAAGGGTTCTTTACTGTTTCCAGAATTAAATTACGGTGCTGCTCTTCAAGGGTATTTAAATAATCTATATTATTGTATTGAATACGTTTTTCATCTGAGAGACCAAGTTTATTTTCAATAAGTCTGAATTGAAAGCTCTGAAATCCTGATGCCGGAATTAAGAAATCTCTGAACTCAAGGAAATCCAGCGGTGTCATAGTTTCGAGTACCCTAAGCTGCTCAATCAGCAGTTTTTGTATTTCAGTTACCCGCCCCAGCCTTGAAACAGCAATACCAATACTTTTTTCATCAACAACATCATCACGGAACATTCCGTTAATGGAATCAATTTCGTGCAGTATCTGCTTGAACCAAAGCTCATATGCCTGGTGTACAATAATAAAGAGCATTTCATCATGCGCTTTATAGCCATACTCCTCGCTCTTAGGCTTCTGTGAGTTAAGTAATGTATCTAGCTTTAGGTAATCTGAATAATAAATAGGCGGAAACTTGCTCATTTTAATGAATTTATATGATTAAGGCTGTAAAATAAGGGTATTGTTTTAATATAAAAAGAGATAAAAAATGTTTTAAAATACCCTGAAAACTGCAAATTTTAGGTATGTAGTTTCACCCATGCCCGGGATTGAAGGATGATCCAGCGATGCCCCGTTAAAGTAAACCTGCTGTAATTTTTTCCCTGCTTTTGTAGCGCCGCTTATTACTGATTCAAGCCAGTCTTCTGCTGTTATGTGATGTGAGCATGAAGATGTTACAAGATAACCATTCACCCCAACACAGTTTGCTGCCATTTTATTGAGCTTTGCGTAACCTTTTAATGCAGTTGGAATACTCTTGCGGCTTTTTGCAAATGCGGGAGGGTCTACCATAACAACATCAAAAGTTCTGCCTGCATCAATACTTTTAGAAAAATAATCAAATACATCCATTACGATAAAATCAGTTTCTGATGTCAGCTCATTAAGCTTAAAATTTTTCTCTGCATTTCCAATTTCTGCAGTCGATGAATCAAGGAATGTTACATAACCTGCACCGGCTTTTGCGGCATGGAATCCAAATCCGCCTGAGTTGCAGAAAGCATCAAGCACAGTTTTTTCATTGGATATTTTTTCGATAAATTCCCTGTTATCGCACTGGTCAAAATAAAATCCGGTTTTCTGCGATGAAGCAAAATCAATTTTATACTTCAGCTTGCCATCATCTATTATTTCAGCGCCAATTTCGCCTAAGTACACAGTATCCCCTTCGGGAAGTCCTTCGAGCTTGCGGAAATACGAGTCATTCCGTGTGAATATATTTTCAGCAGCAAGATCATTTTTCAATACATCAACAACCATCTGAATATTTTCATTCATACCGTAACAATATACCTGCAAAACATAAGTATTGTTGTATTTATCAATTATCAAGCCCGGCAGGAAATCGCTTTCGCTGAATACAAGTCTGTATGAACTCCTGTTTGGATAAAATGATTTTCTAAGCTCATATGCTTTTAGTATCGATTTGCGGATATATTCGCCAAGCTCACCATCGTAAGCAGAATTAAGCAGGCGAAGTGAAATAAGTGAATTCTTGTTATAGAATCCGGTTCCAAGGTATTCCTTATGGTCATAAAGTTCAGCAAGGGCGCCGCTTTCTGGGCTGCCTTCTGTTTTTGCAATTTCATTGCTGAATACCCACAAATGTCCGTTACGTATTCTTCGGGATTCATTTTTCTTTAAAAATATGGCAGCCAATTTATTTTAGATTTAATTTTTTTTATTATCCGCAAGATATACTCGCAGTATTTAATGCTTTCAAACTGTTTGGAGCTATAAACTGTTTAATGCATCTGCTAATTGCTCAGCATCGCTGTAATTATTGTAAATGTGCGGTGATACTCTCAGGAATCCTTCGCGAACTGCTATATAGATCTTTTTGTCTTCAAGCATTTTCTGTATCTCTTTATTCTTTGCGCTTTCTACATGTGAAAATATCATGATATTTGAGCGGTGTTCCTTTGAAAGGTCACTTTCAACCTTATACTTGGATTTATCAAGCAGTTCAATGAGTTTATCCTGAATATCAATTATGTGATTAAAAATATTTTCCACACCAAGCTCCATGAAATATTTTATTACTTCATCAGTCCCTATCATAGCAAGCGTGTTCAGTGTTGAATTCTCGTATGCCTCTCCTGAAGTTTTAAAATCAAGCTTATAATCAAGGAAATTATCAAAATTATAATTCACATTTGTTGTACCGGCATATGTTGGGTTGATAAGCTCCCTGTATTTTTTTGAAATGTAAGTGAAACCAAGTCCGGCTGGTGACATAAGCCATTTCTGATTTCCGTTACTTAGGAAATCAATTCCCATTTCCTGTACGTCAACCGGGCAGATACCGGTTGCCTGTATGCCATCTACGACAAGATAGATATTCCTTTTTTTGCAAAACTCAGCAATATTACGGATACTGTGCCTGTAACCTAAGAACTGC
>JANPBV010000152.1:0-3511 GCA_031430615.1 Ignavibacteria bacterium
GCATCGGTCTCGCCGTGGCACAGCGCGTCAAGGTCCGTGGCCAGCCGGTCATAGTCCATCGTGCAACTTCAAAAGATCTTCATGTCAGATTGAATACTTCCGTTGAGCCATCCCAGGCAGATAGTTTTAAGGAATTATCTCTCTCCAAAAAAGCCATTCTTTTCGTAAATTCACTGAAAGAAGTAAGTTGCACACTTGTTGGCATGCGCCAGCAAAAATATGTTGATGATGTTATTTGTGCCTTAAGGGCAGGGGTTTTAATAGATGCTTACGAAAAATTTAAAGAAATATAAACAAAACCTGCCAGGTCTTTAAGATCTGGCAGGTTTATTAAATGAAAAAAATCTTTTCTTTGGAATGCATTGACTGCGCCTGCCCGGCTATGACGTGGTCAATGCTAATCAAACTAACTGCACTCATTTCACCACAATCTGATTCGGGCTGTTCAATATTATCTGCGGTTTATCTTTATACATTGAAACTCTTCCTGTAACTTCAACATCTTTATTCCTGTATTTAACAATATCCTGAAAGTCACTGAACTTACTTGCAAATATCACAGCAGTAAATGGGTTCTTAGGGAATTTCTCAACAAAATTCAGGTATGCTACCTTTTCTGACTGATATACATCGGCAACAAACCCTTTTACGGTAACAGTTTTTCCTATGTACTCGCCTGCTTCAAGCGGTGAAATAACAGCAACCGGTTTTTCATTGTTAAAATTACTGTTATTACTTCTATCTGTTTTATTTTCTGTATTTTGTTTAACTGAATCGATAGAACTATCCTGCTTTACTTCTTTCTTTTGCTCTTCTTTCTTAGTATTACTTTCAGTCTTTGACCCTGTATCATCATCTGTAAATTCAGGTTTTTTTTCTTTACCACAGGAAATAAATATCACCGCGGCAAAGAGTATAAACAGCTTTAATGTAAGATCTTTCATGAGATTAATTTTTATAGGGAACTCGCGCTCCGTTATTGGATTATCTATAATAAAAAACCCATAATCTTTATAAGAATATGAGTTTATAAAAATAGACAAATTATATTATGAATTCAATTTATATTTTCCTGTATATTATCTCATCTCCAGTATATTGCAAAGTCTCTCACTTTCTGCGCTTTTTGCCACGCTTTGCTACACGAAGTGGAAAAAGGCAGTCCCGCGTTTTCACTTAGCGGGATTGAGGACTCTGCAATTTAATACACTATCTCTTCTTTTTACCCTTAACTGTTTTCTTCACAGCTTTTTTCTTAAATGGCTTTATTGATTTTTTTGCAGGTTTCTTTTTTGTTGGTTTTTCAGTTACATCATCGTACATCAAATGCGCCTGCGCTGCCGATAGCCTTGCAATAGGTAATCTAAATGGCGAACAGCTTACGTAATCAAGTCCGGAGGTATGACAAAAATGTATCGTCCTGGGGTCACCGCCATGCTCACCGCAAATTCCGACTTTCAGCCTCGGTTTAACGCTTCTTCCTTTTGTTACTGCCATCTTGACAAGTTCAGCAACTGCACTATCAATTGAAATAAAAGGATCTCCGGGTATTATTTCCTTATCTACATAATAAGGTAAAAATGTGCCTGAATCATCCCTCGAGAGACCCATTGTTAACTGGGTAAGGTCATTTGTTCCAAATGAAAAGAACTCAGCAACCTCTGCCACTTCATCAGCAGTTAAAGCGGCTCTGGGCACTTCTATCATCGTTCCAACGTGGTATTCAAACTTAATGCCGGTTTCATTCATTACATCATTGGCAATTTTTCTTACAACCTTTGTCTGGTTACTTAGTTCTTTTGCATACCCTATCAGCGGGATCATAACTTCAGGCTTAACGTTTATACCTTCTTTCTTCACTTCTGCAGCAGCGGTAAAAATAGCCCGCGCCTGCATGGCTGTAATTTCTGGATAAACTATTCCAAGCCTGCATCCACGGTGCCCCATCATCGGGTTGAACTCATGCAGTGAATCAACTTTTGCTTTTATATCTTCATAGGTTTTACCTAATTTAATTGCAAGCTCTCTCTGTTCGTTTTCTTCATGCGGTAAAAATTCATGAAGGGGCGGGTCAAGTGTCCTTATCGTCACAGGTCTATCACCCATCTCTTTGAATATACCATAGAAATCATCTTTCTGGAACGGGAAGAGTTTTTCGAGCGCTGTTTCTCTTTCTGAAAGTGTATCACTAAGTATCATTTCTCTTACGGCATCAATTCTATCACCTCCAAAGAACATATGCTCTGTACGGCATAGCCCGATTCCCTGTGCGCCGAATGCAAGCGCGTTTCTGCACTGGTCCGGCTGGTCAGCGTTTGTTCTTACTTTAAGTGTCCTGTATTTATCAGCCCAGTGCATTACTTTTTCGTAGATCTGGTATGTTTCTGAATACTCTGGCTTTAATGAATTTTCAATCAGTACCTGCAATATTTCAGATTCCTTTGTGTGTATCTTGCCTTCAAATACTTCACCTGTTGTGCCATCAATAGATATCCAATCACCTTCTTTTAAAGCAATCGTTCTTGTTTCATCTTCAACTTTAAGCTCTCTTATATTATAATCAATTTCCAATTGACCACATCCTGCAACACACACTTTACCCATCTGCCTTGCAACAAGCGCGGCATGTGATGTCATTCCGCCTCTTGCTGTTAAAATACCCTCCGAGGCATTCATGCCTTTAATATCTTCGGGTGATGTCTCTATTCTAACTAGTATTACTTTTTCATGCCTTGCAGCAGCTTCTTCAGCGTCTGCGGCATTAAAGTAAATTCTGCCTGTTGCTGCTCCGGGTCCCGCATTCAGACCTTTTGCAATAAGCCTGCCCTGCTTTATTGCTGCATCTTTTTCCGAATTATCAAATATCGGTCTTAAAAGCTGGTTAAGCTGGTCAGGCTCAATCCTCATAACAGCATCTTTATCTGTTATAAGTTTTTCCTTAACCATATCAACGGCAATTTTAACCGCGGCGTTACCTGTTCTTTTGCCAACTCTGCATTGCAAAATGTAAAGCTTACCATCCTGTATAGTGAACTCAATATCCATCATATCCTTATAATGCCTCTCAAGTGATCTCCTCACTTTTTCAAGTTGTGAATACATTTCAGGATTCTGCGCGTTTAATGTTGCTATAGTTAACGGAGTCCTTGTACCCGCAACAACATCTTCACCCTGCGCATTCATTAAATATTCACCATAGAAAACATTTTCGCCTGATGCAGGGTCGCGGGTAAATGCTACGCCTGTACCGGATGATTCACCCATATTACCAAACACCATCGATTGCACATTTACAGCTGTTCCCCATGATTCAGGGATATCATTCAGTTTCCTGTAAACTATGGCTCTTTCATTCATCCATGAATTGAAAACGGCATCAACTGCGCCGTTTATCTGTTCCATAGGGTCTTCCGGAAATTCACGCCCAAGTTTATTTTTAATTTCCATCTTGAACTGAAAAACAAGATCTTTCAGATCCTCGGCAGTAAGCTCTGTATCAAGCTTTACACCT
>JANPBV010000153.1:0-10909 GCA_031430615.1 Ignavibacteria bacterium
AAATTTCTTCTCGCTTATATGGACGGTAAATCATATCATAGATAGTGAGAGTCCGTTGTACGATTTAACAAAAGATGATCTCACAAACGGTCATGCGGAGTTTTTAATCCTAATACAGGGATATGATGATACATTTATGTCGAATGTTCATTCGCGCTCGTCATACAGGCATAATGAAATATTATGGAATGCAAAGTTTGCAAACGTTTATGGCTTTGATGAAGATAGCAGAACTACGGTTTCGCTTGATAAGATAAGTGATGTTGAATAGAAGCGCTACACCTTAATCCCGCGGAGTGCCACGCCTTAATCCGATTCAGAGGAGGAAGGATCCATAAAAAAGATTTAACCACTAATTTCACTAATTTCACTAATTACACTAATTTTTTAATATGTATTATTGCTTTTGCATAACCTATCTTGTTTATCGAAATCTAAAGTATCCACCCCGTTGTTGGTCTTGTGACCAACAACATAAATTTAATTAACTAATATCTTTTAAGGAGGTAGTTTTATGAAAGCTCAAACTTCATCCAAATTGTTTTACATTGCAGCATTATTTTTAGTATTATCCTCATATCTCTATTCACAGGATATGAAAAAACCTGACCCGGTAAATAATGAAACTATAAACATGTTATTGGGAAAATGGGAAGCCGAGCCATATGAAATGATGGGCTCAAAATGGAGTGAATCCGCAAATCATTATATGGCATTGAACGGACAGTTTATGTATATTGATCTTGATGGCGCTGATGATAAGGGGATGACCTTTAAAGGTCACATAGTTATGAAGCTTAATAAAGACGGCAGCTTTACAGGCTGGTCATTTGATGACTGGGGAATGGTAGGTACTTATACAGGAACATCAAGCGGAAACAAATTGGCGATAATCGGAAAGTCAGATATGGGAACAGATAAAAGAGATATAGAAATTAATGGCAATACAATGGTCCATAAGTTTGCTATGACAATGAAAGGTCCGGACGGCAAAGATATGACAATAAACCAAACAATTACTTATCATAAGAAGTAGACTTGCCATCCTGAACGAAGTGCCACGCCTTAATCCGTATCAGCGGAGGAAGGAAGGATCCATAAAAAGATTTAACCACGAATTTCACACCTGCCTTAAAGAGCGGAGCGAAGGAAGGAATTACACTAACTGTATTATTGTTGTTTTTTGTTGAACTTTAGCAACGCACAGACAAAACATTTAAAGACTAAATTTTGTAATCCTGAACTACCTGTTTTACTTCGTGTAAACGGGGAAGGACCCATTCAAAAGTATTATGAATGAATTTTAAAAAGGCATCCATTTGGATGCCTTTTTGATTTGTGGAAACATTATCTTGCTTCATTCCATCCAATAAATATTTAAATATTAGAAGAGGCAGAATTATGAGAGCAGCTAAATCTTTAAGAGCTTTATTAATTGTTTTATGTTTAACTTTTATTGCAACAGGCATAATGGCGCAAAAGCCCGCCCCCATAAATAATGAAACAGTAAATATGATCCTTGGCACATGGGATGCTGAACCGTATGAAATGTTCGGCACAAATCGTACTGAAACTGTGACCTATTCACTGGAGTTAAACGGGCAGTTTATGATGATAAATATCGATGGCAAAGATGAAACAGGTTTTACTTACAAAGGCCTCATAGTTGTAAAAGTTGGTTCAGATGGTTCAATAACAGGTTGGTCATATGATGATTGGGGAAAGACCGGAACATATTCAGGCAAGGCTTCAGGAAATAAAATATCAGTAACCGGAACAAAAGATGGCGGAAGTGACTCAAGAGAGATCGAGATAAATGGAAATAAAATGACCAATAAAGTCACATTCAATTTCAAAGATAAAGAAGGAAAAGATGTATCAATAAGCAAGACGATAAATCTGAATAAGAAGTAAATATTGAACGCAGAATCAAAAGATTTAACTACTAATTACACCAAATTGAACAAATTTTATGAGGCATCTATATAAGATGCCTTTTTATTTCAATTAGTTTGAACCTTTGATTCTGTATGATATTTTAATATTTTGTTTGTGAAATTGGTGCAATTCGTGGCTGTTTCTCGCTTTACCCCCACATCTCTCATAAATTATCCGTATATTTGTATCAATTAATCGTGCTGCGTGTGCAGCAAACCGTGAGATATTCCTCAGTTAAACTTCTATTTATCAGTCGTAATATTTGCGAAACAATTCAGATTCCACAAAAAACGAGTGGGATCAAACTAATTATTTAAAATTGGAAACATTAAAATTCGAAGATTTAAACCTCTCCAAAGAGGTCACCAAAGCCGTAGCTGATCTTGGCTTTGAAGAAGCTACGCCTATTCAGTCACAAGCTATCCCATTCCTGCTTGAAGGCAGGGATCTAATTGGACAGGCACAGACAGGGACAGGCAAAACAGCCGCGTTCGGCATTCCCGTAATTGAAAAAATGGACCCGGCATCAAAACATACACAGGCAATTGTGCTCTGTCCAACCCGCGAGCTTGCCATTCAGGTAGCAGAAGGATTCAGCGACCTCTTAAAATATAAAAAAGGAATTAAAGTCCTTCCGGTTTACGGGGGACAGTCAATTGAACGCCAGCTTATGACATTGCGCAAAGGTGTGCAGATAATCATTGCAACGCCGGGCAGACTGATGGATCACTTAGACCGCAAAACAATAAAATTTGATAACGTGCATACAGTTGTACTTGATGAAGCAGATGAAATGCTGAATATGGGTTTCCGTGATGATATTGAATCGATCTTAAAACAGGTTCCAAAGGAAAGACAGACAATATTCTTTTCAGCAACTATGCCGAAAGTTATTTTGGATCTTTCAAAGAAATATCTTAAGAATCCCGAGCATGTAAAAGTTGTTCATAAAGAGCTTACTGTGCCTAACGTACAGCAGTTCTATTATGAAATAAAACCAAATATGAAACTTGAAGTATTAACCAGGCTTATTGATGTTAATAATCCAACACTCTCACTTGTATTCTGTAACACTAAGCGTACTGTTGATGGTCTTGTTGCTCATTTAAAAGCAAGGGGATATTCAGGCGAAGCATTGCATGGTGACTTAAAACAAAGCCAGCGTGATAGAGTTATGGATAAATTCCGTTCAGGTAAGCTTGATCTTCTTGTTGCTACAGATGTAGCCGCCCGCGGTATTGATGTTGATGATATTGATGCTGTGTTCAATTATGATATGCCGCAGGATGAAGAATATTATGTACACAGAATAGGCAGAACAGCCCGCGCAGGAAGAAACGGTCAGTCACATACATTTGTAGTAGGAAAAGAATTCCACAAGATAAAAGATATTGAAAGATTTACAAAAACCAAGATAATCAGGAAAGACGCGCCAAGCAATGAAGATGTTGCAACATTGCGTACATCGTCATTCCTTGATGAAATTAAAAAAGCAATTGGCGATGGTTCAGGCCTTAAGAAGTATGATACATACATTGAAAAGTTAGTAGCAGAAGATTTTACAACTTATGAAATTGCAGGCGCTTTATTAAAAATGCTTGTAAAGAGTACTGAAGTTGAAAAAAGCGATCTGCCTGCTATTAAAGAATATGACAGCTCATCAGACTCGAGAAGAGAAAGAAAAGGCGGAGATAGGAAACGTTCAAAGGATAGAGATAGAGGCGATAGGGGAGATAGACGTGAAAGGTCATACGGAAATGAAAAGTCATATGGCAGTGAAAGAGGATATGGAAAAGAAAAATCGTACGGCAGTGAAAAATCCTATGGCGGCGAAAAGTCATATGGTGGTGAAAAATCTTATGGCAAAGATAAATCTTATGGTAAGGATAGATTCAGCAAAGAAAAATCTTTTAAAAATGATAAAAGAGGTGATTCTAAACGTTCATCAGGCGGAAATATGGTAAGGCTGTTTGTAAATGTAGGTAAGAAATCAAATGTTGGTACCGGTGATATACTCGGCGCTTTTACAGGTGAATCAGGAATCTCAGGAAGCTCAATTGGGCAGATAGATATGTATGATAAATTTTCATTCGTAGAAGTGGATAAAAAGGTTGCAGATACTGTTGTTGAATCAATGCACAATAATACCATCAAAGGTAATAAAGTTGCTGTTGATTTCGCAAAAGACAGAGAATAAAACTATTCCTGTAAGTATAAAAAATTAAACCGTCACTTGTGGCGGTTTTTTTTATTGCTAAAATTATGATTCTCGTGCCACGAATAAAGTAATCGTTAAATGTAATAAATTGCAGTTATCAAATACTAAGAATATTATAAATTAATCTATTTTCGTGGAACGAGAATTTTCTCCCTAATAGTCTAGAAAATAATCGTTCCACGAAATTAGTTTCTATAATGCCTTACTATAATCAAGTAAAAGGTTATTCATTTAACTTGTCGAAAATTTTATTCGTGGCACGATATAAGATACATAATGTAGCACGAAATGTTGGGAAAACACTTCTTTCTATTTAGTTTTCACGGTTAAACGACATAAATCATTGAATTGCAACTTCTTTTAATTTTAGCTATTTTTGTTAAATTCTTTAAAATTTTAAAAAATCACGGAGATTTATAATGGCAGTAGTTGATGTAATTATGCCCAAGATGGGTGAATCTATAATGGATGGCAGAATACTTAAATGGTATAAGCAACCCGGCGATAAAATAGATAGAGATGAGACATTATTCGAAATTTCAACCGATAAAGTTGATACAGAAGTACCATGCTCAGATGGCGGAATAGTTGTAGAATTATTATATAATGAAGGCGATACTGCAAATGTTGGCGAAGTTGTTGCAAGAATTGATACTGATGCCGCAAATGCCAAGGTAAAAACCGGTGTAACTGCCAAAGCAGAAGTTAAAGAAGAATCAAAACCTATTGAAAAAGCGCCCGAAACCATAAAGGAAGTTGTACAGGCTCCGGCAGCTGAAACTAAAACTGATAATAAAAACGGATCATCCGCAGGATTCTATTCACCATTAGTTTTAAACATCGCTTCCAAAGAAGGTGTTGCAATTGGTGAGCTTTCATCCATCAAAGGAACCGGAAATGGCGGAAGAGTAAGGAAACAGGATATACTTGCATATGTTGAAGACAGAAAATCAGGGAAAATAACAAAACCAGCTGCGCAGGTTACATCGCAAAGCTCATCTGCGCCGGCAGCAAAAGCTGTTATTGTAGAAAAGAAGCATGCTGAATACAAAGCTCCTGAAATTCACCGATCGGTTGATCTCACAAATCTGTATAACATGCCGGGTGTTTCAGTTGTACCTATGGATACGCTCCAGACAAAGATGGGTGAGCATATGGTAATGAGCATACAGACATCACCTCATGTTGCCGCAATTGCTGAGTGTGATATGAGCGCTGTGGATAGAGCGAGGAAAACTTTAGGCGATGAGTTCTTAAAACGTGAAGGATTTAAACTCTCATTTATGCCTTTTATCTGCGAAGCAGTTGTTAAAGCATTAAAAGATTTCCCGCTTGTAAACGCATCAATTGACGGAACAAATATCTTAGTTAAGAGTTTCATTAATCTGGGGATAGCTGTCGCAATGGATAACGGCGGACTTATAGTTCCCGTGATAAAAAATGCTGATTCAAAGAACTTAACAGGCATTGCAAGAGAAATGACTGACCTGGCAAAACGCGCAAGGGTTAAGAAATTAACACTAGATGAAATTCAGGACGGTACTTTCACTATCACAAACTACGGCGTGTTTGGTAATATAATAGGAACACCAATTATCAATCAGCCGCAATTAGCAATATTAGGCACCGGCGCAATTAAAAAACGCGCTGTTGTTGTTGAAACATCTGAAGGCGACGCAATTGTTATTAAGCCGATGATGTATTTAACGCTCTCATTCGATCACAGGTTAATAGATGGAGCTTTAGGCGGTAAGTTTATAATGAAGGTAGTTGAATACCTCGAAAATTACACAGTCTAAATAATATACATCAGGATTAACAATACATTTCGGCTTTGAGGGCTTTGGTTTGAATAAACTAAATTAACATATATGACAAATTCATTCGGAACGCCCCCTGATCAAAGTATAATACAGGGAGATGAGAAAATGCTGGCGCTTTTTTCTCATCTTTCCTTATTTTTAGGGGGTATCATTTTACCAATTATCTTCTGGGCTACTAACAAAGATAAATCAAAATTCGTGACATTCCACGCGCTGCAGGCACTGTGGTTTCACATTGCATACATAGTATTAATTTTTGTTTTTGTCTTTGCATTTGTTATCATTTTAGTTGTAGGCGGAGTTGGCATGGGAGCATTTGCGGGAGCAACCGGAAGTAAAGAAATGCCGATATTTTTTATAATTGCTATGGTTGGATTCTACGCATTGCTCTTTGCAATTATATTCGGTGCAATAGCATACTCAGTTTATATGGGAATAAAATCATATAAAGGTGAGCTTTGCAAGTACCCTATTATCGGAAAGAAAGTTTACGCAAAGGTATATGGACCTGGATACTGAACAAAATAACTATTCACAAGATGAAAGATTATTAGGACTCTTTGCGCATCTTTCAATGTTCTTTGGGAGCCTTATTATTCCGTTAATATTCTGGGCTATTAATAAGGATAAATCCAAGTTTGTTTCATTCCATTCACTTCAGGCATTGTTCTTCCATATTGCTTATACTGTTGTATTGGTTTTTCTTGTGATATTTGTTGCTGCAGCGGGTATGGCAGCCGGCCTCATAGTACCGGGACAGGATGGACCCTCACACATTGGAGCTTTACAGGTAATTGTATTGATTGCGATTGCTGTTGTCGTGTTGGGATTTGTGTTTGCAAGTGTTGCACTCGCTATTATTAATTCAATATCGGCATACAAAGGCGGAATGAAAAAATACCCGATTATTGGAAATATTGTTTATAGGAAAGTTTACGAAATATAGTCAGTAGTTAGTATTATATAAAATTAAAAGAATATTTTTGCCCCCCTCTCCTCGTAGGGGAGGGGCAGGGGGGTGAGGTCAACATAACATGTCAGAGTTAGTACAAATAAAATATATAAATACCCATCAGAAGAAGCATTCAGTTGAAAATCCTGAGATTGAAACAATGCGCAGACCTGACTGGCTTAAAGTTAAGCTTCCAACAGGTGAAAACTACACTTACTTAAAGAATCTTGTAAGTAAAAAGAAATTGAACACTGTCTGTGAAGATGCCCGCTGCCCAAATATGGCGGAGTGCTGGCAGCGGAAAACAGCAACATTTATGATACTTGGCGAGGTCTGCACACGTTCATGCGGTTTCTGCTCTGTCAAGTTAGGTAAACCTGAGGCAATGGATTACGATGAGCCGCGCCGTGTAGCGGAATCAGTTAAAGAGCTTGGATTAAAACATGCTGTCATAACATCAGTTGATAGGGATGACCAGAAAATGGGCGGCGCTGATATTTTTGCCATGACGATAAATCAGATTCGCGAACTCTCACCTGATTGTAAGATAGAAGTTCTTATTCCGGATTTCCGCGGTAACTGGGAAGCGCTTGATATGGTTATAAACGCAAGACCTGATATACTTAATCATAACATAGAAACTGTTCCAAGGATGTATCATTACGTTAGGCCGCAGGCAGTTTATGAAAGAACCCTTGAACTGCTTAAAATTGGAAAAGAAAAAGGTTTGATAACGAAAAGCGGTTTTATGGTTGGATTGGGTGAAACAGATGATGAAGTATATTCATTAATGAAAGATCTTAAAGCAGTTAATTGTGATATACTAACTATCGGTCAGTATTTAAGACCAACAAAAAGCCATTTACCTGTTCAGCGTTATGTGCATCCTGATATATTTAAAGAGTACAAAACAGTTGGTAAAGAAATGGGTTTCCGTCATGTTGAGTCAGGTCCGCTGGTAAGAAGCTCATACCACGCAGATGAACAATCAGTTTAAAAATATTGAGGTGTGATGTCAGGTGTGTATCTGACATGCTTCTAGTAAGCAGGCAAAAAAAGTTTAGATGTAAAGTTTAGATACAAAGTTTAGTTTTAATGCGTCAGGTAAATACCTGACGCCACGGTAAAAAGTTTAAATAAAATATACAGGAGCATATTTATTGCGTAAATTACAATTCATCCTTTTAGTAATCATTTCAATAGGATTTTCATCACAGCTTTTTACACAAAATCTGAATCCGGAAACCACTGAATACAGATACTGGATATACTTTAAGGATAAAGGAGATTATAAACCCGGAGTAATGCTCCAACCCGGAACAGAAGGTTACAATCTGGCTAAAGCTGAGCTTACCGAAAAAGCTCTTTGGCGCAGGTCAAAAGTCCTTGCTCCTGATATGCTTGTTAGTTATGATGATATTCCCGTTAAGCAGGAATATATAGATGGTATTGTTAAGCTTGGTTTAAAGCCGCATGCTGTATCTAAATGGCTTAATGCAGTAAGCATAAAAGCGACGAAAGATAAACTGGATGAAATTAAAAAACTTGGCTTTGTTGAAAAAATTGAGGGTGTCGGATATCTGGAAAAAGTAAAAATTACTCCTCATAAAACTAAGGAGTTAATCCCGAATAAAGAAGTATTTGCAAAAACAAAATATGATTATGGCTATTCATACTGGCAGAATGAACAGATAAATGTACCCAGGCTTCATAATATGGGTGTAACGGGGTATGGAGTTACTGTTGGTATGTGCGATGATGGCTTTAACTGGCGCAAACATGAAGCGCTAAATACACGGAAAGTAAAAGATGAATATGACTGGATATTCAAAGATGATTCTGTGCAGTACCAGAGATCACCAAACCAGATACCCGGCGATAGCTATGACCAGGATGGACATGGTACTGCAACAATGTCAACATTAGGCGGATTCTTTGAAGGTCAGTTAATTGGTCCCGCATTTGATGTTGATTTTTATTTAAGCAAGACAGAAGCAGGCGAAACAGAAACTCCGGTTGAAGAAGATTACTGGGTAGAAGGCGTTGAATGGATGGAATCACAGGGAGTTGATGTAATTTCATGTTCTTTAATATATAAACCGTTCGATCTGCCAAATAACCAGTACACATATAAAGATATGAACGGGAAGACTACAATTATTGTAAGGGCTGCTGAGCATGCAGCTATGCTTGGCGTTGTTATTGTAAACTCAATGGGTAATGAAAAACAGACAGAACCGCCAAGTATTGTTTCACCACCGGATGGTGAGAATGTTATTGCTGTTGGCGCAGTAGATAGCTCAGGACGAATTGCGTATTTCAGTTCAAACGGTCCAACAAGTGATGGCAGGATGAAGCCTGAAGTTGTAGCTATGGGTGTTGATGTTTACGCAGCGGCATCATATTCATTTACTTATGATACTGCAGGATATTCATATGTAAGCGGTACTTCGTTTTCGGGTCCGTTAACAGCAGGTGTGTGCGCGCTGATACTTTCAGTTCATCCGGAGCTTACCCCTGAGCAGGTCAAAGAAGCTCTGAAGATGACTGCAAATAAAAAGGATTCACCAAACAATATTTATGGCTGGGGATTAGTAAATGCTTTTGATGCAGCGCTGTATTACGGACTTATCATAAGCAATAAACCTGAAATTATGCAGGTTGGCGATAATCAGAGTATTGCAATTAATGTTTTTTCAAAAAATACAATTGTGCAGGAATCTGTTAAAATGTTTTATTCATACAACGGCGGGGAGTTTGTTGATTTACCAATGATGCTTGCTGAAAAAACCGGTGAGAATAATTCAGGAAAATATACGGTTTCGGTTCCCTTTGATATTAAAACTGAAAATGTCAAGTTTTATTTTTCAGCATCAGATGATAAAGATACAAGATCGGTTCCATACTTAGCGCCGCAGAAGTTTTTTTATTTTGATCCTGAAACAAAAAAGCTTGAAATATACTAACACAAACCCTGAACGGAGTGAAGGGTCTCATTGAAAGAGCGATAACTGAAAATGGAATCAGGTTTATGTCAGACTGTCCATTAGAGTATTTAAATTTAACTGTCAGGTAAATACCTGACAGCACTTAAAAGTAAGTTAGATAGAAAAGGTTTTTGAGTAAATTACATAAAACAAATAAAGAAACAGAAAAGGCGATACTTGTCTGCACCACTATACCAAAATCTTCAACCCTAAAATCGGTTAAGCAGAAGATATTTAAGGAGCACCTTGAAGAGCTTGAATTTCTGACTCTGACAGCAGGAGCTATTGTGGTGGATAAATTCTACCAGGAAAGAAATAAGATAGATAAATCCTTATACATTGGCAAAGGTAAGGCAGAAGAAATTGCTAAGAAAGTTGAAGATGAGAAGATAGACCTTGTAATATTTGAAAATTCGCTCTCCCCAACACAGATAAGGAACTTAGAGAAAATTATCAAGTGCAAGGTTATAGATAAACCTGCCTTGATACTGGATATATTCGCGTCTAACGCCAGAACATCAGAAGCTAAGACTCAGGTTGAGCTTGCGCAATTGCAATACTTACAGGCAAGATTAACAAGGGCATGGACGCATTTATCAAAGCAATTTGGCGGTATCGGTACAAAGGGACCGGGTGAAACACAGATAGAAACAGATAGAAGACTTATTGGTACACGTATTTCTTTGCTTAAGGAAAAACTAAAGAAAATTGAGGAACAGCGCAAAACTCAAAGACAGCAGCGCGGCGGATTTTCAAGGATAGCCCTTGTCGGCTATACAAATGTAGGCAAATCAACATTGCTGAATTTACTGACTGATGCAGGCGTGTATGTTGAAAACAAATTATTCGCAACGCTTGATACATCAACAAAAGTATTAAAGGAAATAAATGGAGAGAAACTTCCGCAGCCGGTTTTGATAAGTGATACTGTTGGATTCATCCGTAATCTCCCGCATGACCTGATAGAGTCATTCAAAAGTACGCTTGCAGA
>JANPBV010000154.1:0-10213 GCA_031430615.1 Ignavibacteria bacterium
TGAATGTTATCATATCAGATTTTTTGGGATTTACCACAACGCCGTAAGCTTTATTAACATTGTGAGAAAATTCATTCATCCTGTAACCTATAGCAATTTCACCTTTTCTGGCAGCTGATTCGCACAGCGTATAAAAATTAACTGCTGTGCCGGGTGTAACATAATCAGTTGCTGATTTAACATAAATTTCTGAGCCATCGGCATCAAACAAGTCATCAAATACAGCTTTAAGCTCTTTATTTTCAGAGAGTTGTGACATCATTAAGCTGATTAGCTTATTGCTGATAATGAAATCATCTGCTTCGGTTACTTCGGCGAGCTCTTTATTACGGATATCCATCATTTCGCTGACAATCGTGAAATCATGTCCAGTTTTTTCTTCAATATTGCGCAAGTGAAGGAGTGTAATTAGTGATTTTGAATCTGCTTCCTCTTCAGGCATGGTATCGGAATAGCACAATAATATTATGTGATTAAACTTTTCAAGCTTTAATGAATCAAGTATTGTACGGTCGCTTATATTACCAAGAATAAACTCTGTTTTTTGGTTTAACAGAGTTAGCTTAAGCTCATTTATCTGCTCTTCGACTTTATCACCTTCGGCTACAATTGTTAATGTTGAGCCATCTGCTAAATAATTATCAAGTTCTCCTGCGATATTGCATGCCTTACAGTTCCACCCTAAAATCAGTGTATGTTCAATATCAGCTTTCTTTTCACTTCCGGTTGAAATAGCGCTTGCGTTTATATCAGGATTTGGCCTTTCGTTCAATTTAATTGTATCGTCATCTTTTGATATTGCGACTACTTTATCACCAATAGCTATCTTGGTATCCATTGGAGGATTAATTTTAATTGCGCCGTCTTTTGACCTGGTACCTATTATAGTGGAATCCTCATAACTCATTACAGCATCTTTAAATGTTTTGCCAATAAGTCCGGGTTCTTCCTGGAAATATATTTCATCACCGTCAAAATCAAGCAGCTCTGTATATACAATGCTTAAGCCGGACTGTCTGCATGACTGCGCAATTACTCTTGAAATAAGATCCTCGGTATGAACAAGCGTTACCTCCCCAGAGGCAATCATTTCAGCAACTTCCTTGTTCTTATGGTCACTTATTTCAGCAACTATATGGTATGGCTCGGGTCTTCTTTTGGAATTATTTGTCAATGCAAGAATCGTTTTAATAACGCTTATATCAGGGTCGCTTCCTTCCGGTGATAATATTATTATAGAGCGTGAGTCATGTGGATTGACAATTTCCAGGTCGTTAAGGTCAAAAGTACTTCCGCTTCTACAGATAATTTTTGTAGTTTTGGTATCAGGTATTTTAGCGCTTATCTCGTCTTCCATTTCCACTTTATCTTTGTGACCAAGTATTACAATTACAGGTTTTTTCTGGTTCTCATTTGCGATCAGTAATTCCGATATGATCGGGAATATTTTTTCTGACCACCCAAGGATAAGTGTATGATTTTTTTCTACTACGAATGAGTGTCCTTTCCTCAGATCTTCGAGTTTGCTTGAAATACCAGAGGCAAGTACACCGATAAGTGTAGATACAATGAAGATACCTCCAAGTGTAACGCATAGCATGATAATTCTGAAGCTCCAGCCTGTATCACCGCCCATTGTTCCAGGGTCAAGTGTACGCATAAGGCTTTTCCATGCAGCTTCAATGAAGGTAAGCGATTCGCCGTCATCCTGTGCAAAGCCTGATAGGGCTAATATTATTGCAGCAGCAAAAACAAGTATTAAAGATAAAATGCCTAGCCATCCTATCAATGCAATGGTACCTTTTGACATAAGGTTATCGAAGCGGTACCTCATTTTTTGGCTGAATGATATGTTATGTAGACTCATAATTAGATTATATATAAAATTTATTTTACTTTAAGATCTGCACCCTGCGGCAGGTTGTTGAATTGTTTTATCTTTGGTTCTTTTAAAACATTTTTAGGGTCAGCATCGCCATAAAAGAAATGTTCACCTTTTGCAGCTGTCCATGTGACCGAAACCGAGAAATTATCACCTGATGAAACATCACTTCTGACCCCATAACAAAGAATTTTTTTATTCTTTACTATTTGCCAGGGGATGCATTTTAAGTTTTTTTCAGAAACATTTTTAATTGTCATTTTTACGGTTACTTTTTCACCTTTTTTAGGTTTTACCGGTGTAACGGTAAAACTGGTAACACTTACTTTATCATCTTTTTTACTGTGTGTTGTGTTAACTTTCCTTAAACTTAGTTTTTTCTTCATTTTGAGGTATAATTTCTGTTAAATATTATTAAATTTCACAATTTTATAAGGATATTTATGCAAAATCAACCCTTTTAGTAAAAATGACTATAATAGTTAATATTTTGTCTTCTATTATCTTGAATTAATAGAAATGTATGTTTATTTTCAATAAATATATCAAAAAATTTCAATTAAATAATATAATAAAATGAAAAAGTTATTTACTTTTTTTGCATTACTGTTGCTTCTGGCAAATACATTTTATGCGGGTGACAGGATGGTACTAATAGAGCGTTTCACAAGCTGGACATGCGGGCCGTGCGGTTCTAACAATCCGACAATGGAAGCATTTATTAATGCACTTGATGCCGATAAGATTGTTGGTATTGCTTATCATATGAACTGGCCGGCGCCGGGTAATGACGGGTATTATGCTTATAATCCAACTGATAATAATGCAAGAAGAACTTATTACGGAATTAACGCTATTCCACAGGCTCAGATGGATGGATTGATAAACATACAGTCACCATATACAAACGGCGGCTTAACAAGTTATTTTAATACAAGAACAAACTTATTAAGTCCTATAACTGTAATTTTGACTGATAGTACTTTTGGAGATAGTATCAGGGTAACAGCAAGGATCTACTGCGAAGTATATCTTCTAAACCCTGTAGTAAACGTTCATTTTTCGATGCAGGAAAAGCATAATCATTTTATTTCACCTCCCGGAACAAACGGTGAGACAGATTTTTATGATGTAATGAGAAGAATGAACAGCGGCGGTTTGGGTACAAGCGCTACTTTATACCCCGGGCAAACTGTAATACTTAAAAAAACATTTTATAAAGACCCGGTTTGGGATATGGGCCAGATAATGCCTATAGTATTTGTACAGCAGGGTCAGGAAGTATTTAATGCCGCAAAGAAAACAAATAATTTTACGCTTATTCCAAACAGTCCATATAAATCGGTTCTGCAGGGACAAAGCCAGAGTGCAACGTTCCAGATCCAGATACCTGTTACAACAGCAGGATATAATTCAGCAGTAACATTGACGTCAGAAGTAGATCCACCGAATGCAGGAGTTACAGTTTCTTTCCCTGGTGGAAATACAATCAGTACTTTCCCTGCAAACTTTAATATTCAGGTAAATTCATCGGCTTCTGTCCCAACAGGTACCTACAGAATAATTGTTACCGGTACAAATGGAAACGGTAAAGTTCATAAGACATCTGTTTCATATCTTGTGGGAAGGAATTTTATTATCCTTAATGCAAACAGACCAACTTTGCAGTTTGCTGTTGACGGGATCACGTATACAAATATGGCAGCTTTTAACTGGGATCTTAGCTCAGTGCATACAGTAGCGGCAATATCACCGCAGACATTTGGCTCTACAAGATATGTTTACCAGAGTTGGAGCGATGCCGGAGATTCATCACACACAATTACAACCGGAACTGTAACTACAAATTATACCGTAAACTATAAAACACAGTTCAAACTTTTAACAAATGCTTCACCAAGCGGTATACCTGTATCATATACAGGCGGAAATGTATTTTACGATTCAAGTTCAGCCGTAAATTTTTCAGTAACACCGCTAACTCTTGTTTTTAACAGTAAAACATATTACTTCCAGAGATGGAACGGAACAGGTAACGGTTCATATTCAGGTACAAATCCAAATGGTGTTATTACCAACATGAATAACATTATAGTTGAAGGCGCTGTATATGATACAATAGTTCCTTTTGGTATACAGAACCTGAATACAGGCGTACCGCAGGTTTACCAGCTTCACCAGAACTTTCCAAATCCGTTTAACCCTGTAACTAAGATAAAGTTTGATATTCCAAAACAATCCAGTGTTAAGATAAGGGTATATGACGTTATTGGTAATGAAGTTGCCCAGATATATAACGGTGACCTGAACGCAGGATTTTATGAAGCTGATTTTAACGCTTCAAGCTATGCATCTGGTGTTTACTTCTATAGAATTGATGCAGGTGATTATTACAGCGTTAAGAGAATGGTATTAGTTAAATAACAAAAACCAAATATCAGGTAACAAAAAGTATTAATGTTTACAAAAAAAGGCGTTCATTTAATGAACGCCTTTTTTATTTTGCAAAAAACGGATTACTTTAACTTACCCTCCATAGATGCAATGCCATAGGCAGGCAAAGGTTAATAAAATAATCCTGAGAACTCGGGATTATTTTACCAGAACCATTTTACGTGATTCAACATAATCACCTGCTTCTATCTTGTAAAAATAAATACCAGAGGGAAGATTAGAGCCATCAAAAGTAATATAATAATATCCGGCAGGCTTAAATTCATTTTTAAGAGGTGAAGAAATTTCTTCTCCAAGCACGTTATAAATTCTTAAAGTTACAATAGAGCTATGTGGTAGTGAATAATTTATCTTAGTTACAGGGTTAAATGGATTAGGATAATTAAATATCGCAAATTTTATGGGCAACTGATTACCCGGAACACCCACAAGAACGGAATCATCGCACCTCTCGGTATAGCCATTTATCAATGAAGCATCAGATCTTAACGAAGCGAGACTGGATAGATCAACCGCTTCAACTTTATAATAAACACTCCTGAATAAATTAGTGCAAAGTACTGTTCCTCCGCCTTCAGGATATAATGAGATTCCGTTATCTATAAAAGAGGATGAATCTGATGAAACAGAACCAACAAAATTGAATACAGGCTCTGCGGTATCCGGATTGCACGCCGCAAGTATTCCGCGGTAAATATTATAATGACCGTGATCTAATGGTACACCAATAAAATCAGGTTCAGTGTTTTTATCCCATGTTAATGCAGGATGAAATCTTCCGGTTCCTGGCTCAAAAATAAACTTAGTTGTTTTTAAGTTCTTGGGTTTTGCGGGTGATAGCTCCTGTAACGCAAGATTATCATCATAATAAATTTTTATTTTGATACTGCCCGTAATTGAATCCTGTTCAAGCAGTTTAATGCTTAATTCCATAGGTAAACCTGCGCAGGTTACTGTTGGTGGGTTGCTGTATGGCGAGAAGATCTCATCATAACCGATATTAAACGCATCTTTTCCGTCGCCTAACCAGTCATAAGTAACATAATAATCTTCAGGTTTATCTGAACATGGGTTATCATTAACTTCCTGCATATTCGTGAAGAATGTATCTATAACCTGATGAAATTCAGATTTCCCGCGGATATTTCCGTTTAGTCTTTCAAATAATGGAATGGTAAAGGTAAATCCCGGAATAAAATAGGGTACCATTCTATCTATATACCAGTCAAATTTGCCGTCTGCCTGCTCAAGCTTAACATCTTTAAACTCATTGCATCTTGAGGGCGGCATTTCGTGATAAATATACAGTCCTTTACCATCAGGACAGTATGGGTCCTGCTGCACACCGTTAATATTCCAGCAATTCTTTCCGCCTCTTGATATTCCGTCATACATAGATTTTTTCTGGTGATTGGCGATATAATATTTTTCGCCAGTTGCAGGAAGCTCAAGCTGAATAAGATCACCTGTTGAGATATAATCACCTAAAGTGTATGTTTCTGTCTGCTGGAGATATGGATACCTTATTTCTATTGGACTGATATATTCAATTGTCTTCCTTTCAAAGGGTGAGTAATTAAAGCAGGAATGTTCAACTCCTGTCATAAGTCCTATTTCGTAATGATTGTAAAAATACCTGTGGCTCATTTCATGCTGCATTATCTGTGTCATCTTTGAGTAGTTCTGAAGAACACTAAGACATGTAACCCCGCTTCCGCTGCTTACAAAAGTACTATCAAGCTTGAAAGTATTCATTAACCCAAGATCAGAAATACCTGAGACAGGGATGTTTATATTAATGAACCAATTACTTTCCTCGGGGTAACCGGGAGCTTTTCTGTACTCCATCACTATCATATCAGCAGAGTTATCGCCACCCGCTGGCGCCCATATCCATCCGCTTACATTGTATGTCCAGTTATTGTATCTCGAGAAATCTATGTTATATTGAGCATCAGCAAGTTTTATCGCTTCTTCATTTATTTGCGAGACATTATATCCCAAGTCTTTATAATATGTTGATACGTGCGGTAACAGGACAGAATATTCATCTCCAATAACGTCAAACTGACCCATAGACATTTCACAGAAGTAATCGGAGATAGTGTACTGCCTGTATCTATCCATAAAGTTTTGATTGGGATCACCTTCGACTGAATCAATGAAACGATGATCTGTGGTATAAGGATTTACCGGGCGAGGCATAGTATAGTTATTCCAAACGGCAAAACCATGCATGTCGTTTCCGCTCAGGTTATCATCAGGAAATTTTACATAAATAATTAATATCCTTAAGTATTGCCCCACTTCAGGAGTTTTATGAACCATTGAGCCTAAAAAACTAAGCCGACCATTATTAGAAAAATTATTAAAACCAGGGGGATAGGTATTTACACCAGGAGTACTGCAATTTAAATTGTTTTTGTTATTATATTGCAGTATCTGCGCATTCACAGAGATATAGACAAATATAAAGAATAAAAAAATTGTTACGATCTTTTTCATTTGCGGGTGTATCCTTCAATTTATTATAAAATACATATACTGAGTATCAAAAAACATAGTAAAAAGTAATATTTTCAGTTATTTATCGCTAACTGCAACAGTGATGTATTCCATTTCATAATATCATAAAAATAAGTAATTTTATTTAAATAATACTAAATATTGAAGAATTTCAGCATAATTTTATTGTTTTTATTTTCTGTTATCAATTATGGGCAGGTTAGCAGGGAATGGGTAAATAGATTTAACGGACCGGGTAACAGGTTTGATATTGTGACCACAATGAAACTTGATGGTACTTCTAATGTAATTGTCTATGGCAACGTAACATCTTTAACTACATTTTCTGATATTACCGCTATTAAATACTCATCATCGGGAAATTTATTATGGCAGGTTTCATTCAATGGATATGGAAATTCCGTTGATGAATCGAAAGCCGTTGTTATTGATGCATCAGGAAATTCATACATAACCGGATTTACAGCCGATACGAACCAGGTTATAAAAATTGTTACATTAAAGGTAAGCAATACAGGCAGTATTATCTGGTCAAAAGTATTTTTGCCCCCGGCATATAACCAGGGGATCGGGATAACTATAGCAAATGATAACAACGGGAATATTTATACCTGCGGTTATTGCAGAAGGGCAAATGGCTCTAACTCAATTGCAGTAATTAAGTTTTCTACAAGTGGTGATATCTTAGGCACAGTCTTCTTTAATAAAACTCAGGTAAGCAGTGAAACACCTGTAACCGTTTGTGTTGATAATGCAGGGTATCTTTATGTTCTGGCATCATCAAATGCTATAGGGGGAGTGAACGATATTTTGATGCTGAAATATAACAGCAGCTTAAACTTAATATGGCAAAATACATTCAGCGGTACTGTTTTTGGGAATGATATTCCGGTTGAGATGCTTGTTTCACAGGATAACAGGCTTGTTGTTACCGCGGCAATGAACAATTTGCCCGGAGGACTTGATTATGGAGTATTCAGGTTTGATACAAGCTCAACGCTTGCTATGCAGTATTTTTATAACGGCACAGGTAATAACCAGGATATACCTTATGCAATTACTACAGATGCCGCAAATAATATTTTTGTTACCGGAAGCTCCAGGAATGCGGATACTCTTGGGAGCGAGGATTTCTTAACTATGAAAATTGACCCAACTGCCTTTATCCTTTGGGAAAAAAGATATAACGGCAATGGCAATGGTTTTGATTACGGGACATCAATTGCTGTTGATAACATGGGGAATGTTTTTGTTGGCGGCACAACCGATAAACATGATTTTCATCAGCAGTATGCATTGCTTAAGTACGGCTCAATGGGTGACCTATTCTGGCTTGAAGAATACAGCAAAATTGAAAATTCAGAAGATTTTATTTATACAACGCTCACCGATAACGGAGGCAGCATATATGTTACGGGGATTAGTTTTGACAGCACAAGTGATTATGATATTGCTACAATAAAATACAGTGAGCTAATTGGTATCGAGCCAATTTCGAATGAAGTACCAATAGAATTTGCTTTACTTGGAAATTATCCAAATCCATTTAATCCTGTAACTAAGATAAGATTTCAAACCCCCCTTAATCCCCCCGAAGGGGGGAAACTTGTTAAGCTGATAGTTTATGATATTAATGGTAAGCTGGTAAAAGTTATTTATGAGGGTAATTTAAAACCTGGGATCTACGAAGTTGAATTTGATGGAAGCAATTTAGCAAGCGGAGTATATTTTTGTGTTTTATCGGATGGAGCTATATCTAAATCTATGAAAATAACGCTGTTAAAATAAGTTTAATTTATTTATACTTTTATAATAGTTATATTGTTATCTTTAACCAAATCCAAAAAAATTGAGCAGCCGGTACATAATAATATTTATATTAATTTTAAGCAGAGTTACTCTCAGCCAATGGTTTCCTCAAGCATCCGGGACTAATTATGCGTTAAAATCTGTTAGCTTTACTGACCCGAATACAGGCTATATTTGCGGCTATAACCTTGTGCTTAAAACAACTAACGGCGGTTTAAACTGGAACAGTTCATTTTTACAGGGAAATCATAATTCAATTATTTTCAGCAATAGTTCAACAGGATACATTTCAAGCGATAGCGGAAAAATATTTAAGACCACAAATGCAGGATTGAACTGGAACACTCAAGCTTCAAATACAATAAAAAATCTTACTTCGATCAACTTTTTAAATTCAGAAACAGGGATAGTAACCGGGATGGGAAAAACGTTACTTAAAACTACAAACGGAGGTAATGATTGGTTTTCCATTTCAAATATTATCTGGGAAGTGGATTTTCTTTCTTCAAAAATACTTTCAGCTGATATTTATTTTGTAACGGGAACAGAAACTTTCATTATTCGAACTACAAACGGCGGTGCAAACTGGATACCATATACGCATGGTGAAGTAAATCCGTTATTTACAATTGATTTCATCAATGATAACACTGGATATGCCTCGGGCTGCTGCGGTATGTTTATGTCCACAACTAATGCGGGTATCAACTGGACCTTTAATTACTATTTATCACTGGGATTTACTTTCTATTCACTGAAGTTTATAAATCCTTTAACAGGTTACATCTGTGGCAGTAATGGAATGATATACAGGACAACTAACAGCGGTTTATGGTGGGATTCAACCGTAACAACAACTGACGAAATTCTTTATTCAATCAATATGGTAAATAGCAGCACAGGATGGGCAGTGGGTAATTTTGGCAACATACTTAAAACAACAAATGGCGGTGGTACAGGTTATCCAATAGGTATTAGCCAGATATCAAATGAGATACCAAATAACTATAAATTAGAGCAGAATTATCCTAACCCTTTTAATCCCGAAACAAAAATAAGATTTGAGACCCCCCTCAATCCACCCGAAGGGGGGAAGCTGGTTAAACTTTTCATTTACGATGTATCAGGTAAACTTGTAAAGGTTTTATTGGAAGGATATTTGGATGCCGGGGTTTATGAAGTTGAGTTTGATGGCTCGGGATTTGCAAGCGGAATTTACTATTATATACTGCAATCCGGCAGTTACCGTGAGTCAATGAAAATGGTTTTAATCAAATAATGACCAAAGAACTTAATTTTTAAGCATTTTACTCTAATAATGGTATTTAAATAAGGAAAATTAGACTTGAATATTAAATCTAAATGAATTAGCTTTTATACCACAAGTTTAATAAATTCATCCAAAACAAAAAAATATTTTAAGAGAGGAACTCAAAACATGAAAAAGCATTTACTTATTTTAATTGCCCTCATAGCTTTAGTTGGTTTTAAACCAAACGTTTCAGCCCAGACAGGTTTTAATTCTGTTGTAGAATATTGCAC
>JANPBV010000155.1:0-1695 GCA_031430615.1 Ignavibacteria bacterium
GGTTCGTTCACAAGTTGGTAAAGGTACAACATTCACAATATCCCTCCCCATAAAATAATTTTTCAAATACCTGATAAATTAAATTAGCCGGTATTGAAAAATGCCGGCTTTTTCGTATACATAAGATAGACGATTGATAAAAAATAAGTCACATATAAAAAACCTGCAATTGGGGATTGCAGGTTTTAACAAAAAGAGAAAAAAATGTGAAACAAAACTTGTACTTACATTTTACTTTACTAAGATCATTTTCCTGGTTTCAATGTTACCGCCGGCATTGATTTTCATGAAATATATGCCGCTGTTAACACTATATCCAAAATTGTTAATTGCGCTCCATGTGAATGTATGATTACCTGGTGTAAGTTTACTGTTTATTATCGTGTAAACTTCAGCGCCGTTTATATCATACACTTTTATGCTTACATTGCTTTCCTTTGCCAGCGAAATATCAATATTAGTTGTTGGATTGAACGGATTTGGATAGTTCTGGCTTATCTTAAAATCAGCCGGTGTTATATTAGGTTCTATTCCTACTGTGCTTCTTACTATTATTCTTTTAACTTTTGTGTTCCAATCATCGCCGCTTGTATTACTTTGAGAGTTTCCGGCTAAGCCAACTGCCCATATAGTATCAGTTCCGCCTGTTCCGGGTGCTGTATAATTAAAAGAAATTGTTGCAGTACCATTTGTCATTGGTATATTAGCGTTATGAGTCAACTCTCCATTTGATAAATGTGTTGTATTTGAAACAACTCCTAATGCTCCAAGCCTGGTAGCAATATCAAGTCCCATTCCGGTTTTGCTGCCATGTGTTACAGTTAAAGTGTATTGCTGTGTTTGACCTGTATTTACTGTATCAGGTCCGGTAATTGTTACTGTAACGGCTGCATTTATACCTCCGTGGCATGAACATCCCGAAGTACTTGTTTTTGGTGTTCTGCCGGTTCTGCCGTTTTCATCTCCATACAGAAAAATAGACGAAGCAAAGAAGATGACAATAATAGCTCCTAAAAACTTTTTACTGAGAATAATTGATTTCATAATTTTAAACCTTTCAAGTAAATTTAGAGAAATTTTATTTATTGTTTTCTCTAATATCCGTTACAAATTTATCAATACAAGGCAGGTTAACCTATGACTCATATCAAAAAATACTATGATTTTGGTTAGGTATTCGGGAGTAATAGTATGATATAAGTCTTAGCCTAAAACATATGCTAATCAATAGTTTAACTTACAGGTTTTCTAACAGGAATACGTGATGATTATCAGATTTAGTTAAACAAAAAGCCCCCGTCAAAAGCGGGGGCTTTTTCATCTGGGTTTTTTCAATTAACCATATTTTCAACTATCCAGATGTAAAACATAAGAGGATTTCTTCATAAAGATTATTTCAGCATTATCATTTTCTTAACATCAGTATAGCTTCCGGCAACTATCTTGTAGAAATAAACTCCGCTTGCTACCTGATTGTTCATGGAGTTATTTCCGCTCCATTCAACTTCATACTTGCCCGGAGTGAATTTTGAGTTGGCAAGAACATTTACTACTCTGCCCATAATATCATAAACAACTATTGTTACATCACTTTCTTTTGGAAGTGAGAACTTAAACTTAGTCGTTGGGTTGAACGGGTTAGGATAGTTCTGCGTTAATTCAAATCTGGCAGGAACTTCATAAGATATATTAATT
>JANPBV010000156.1:0-4761 GCA_031430615.1 Ignavibacteria bacterium
TTCTGCTAACGTAGAAAGTTTATCCTTTGAATCTTCAAATGACTTATTCCACTTCAATTCATCTTCAATTTCCTCAAGCAGTCTTTTGGCAAGCGAGTCCTGTGAATCATCGGATAATTCAGATGCTTTTTTAAATGCTATAGATAGTAGTTCTGTCATGAAAAAATATTTGTTAGACTACAAAAGTTATAATACCATTGTAGTCGTTTTGTTATTTTTATTTATTCTATTGTTCTTTTGGTTTTGTCTCTGCTTTAATTGTTACAGTACCTTTATCTGAATCAAATATCGTTTCAAAAGTCTTTAAGTTTTCTTTTGCGGGTCCCTGGGTAACTTTACCATCTAATGTATATTCAGATCCGTGGCATGGACAAACGAACTTATCAGCTTCAAGCTCAACATCACATCCTTTATGAGAGCATATTGTTCTTATCGCAAGAAACTCAGTCTCTGATTTTCTGATAAGTATTAATTCATCGCTTACCTTTACATTACCGCCTACTTTTGTTAAGGCAGCATTATCAGAAAGTTTAACAATAACATCATCACCTGATTTGCTGAATTTTGCTTTTCCTGCGCCAGATTTTGTAAATGCTTCAATGTTAATTGATGAAAGCATAGCTCCCGAGGCTATTACGCCAACTGCCGAGCGTTTGATAAAATCTCTTCTGGATAATTTACCTGCCATTTCGAATTGCTCCTTTAAATGTTTTGCCTTTTATTTTTTTAACTGCATAAAATTACGGTTTCCTTATTAAACAATCAATATAAATGCACATTTGTTACAGTTATTTACAAATAAAACATTAGTTTAGTAGAGAAAATAGATTTTTGTTTCATTTATGAGTATTTTATTTTGGATGTTCGACACCTATAGTGTCGTAAAATTTCTATGTAAATGTGTTATAAATATTTGACCCCTATAGGGGTCAATATACAATAATCCTAATGGCTGGAAGCCTGCTGACAATAAAATAAATAATCCCATAGGGATTATACGTTTATAGAAATATAGAAATAAAATAAACCGATGCCGCTCCGAAGGAGCCCCTTCGGGGTAGGTATCGTACGTTTTGTTGCGAGAACACAATCAATTGTATAATGTTAAATTTAAAGGTAATTTGCAAAAAAAATTGACCTCACCCCACCCCCTCTCCTATTAAGGAGAGGGGAGTGAATAATTGTAAATAGTAATTAACTTAAAAAGTAATAATGAGCTTAGAACAAGATATAGAAAAATATTTTTCAGCAGGTGAGCTTAAACCGGCTGAAAAAACCAAAGCAATGGCTGCTTTCAAGGAGCTGGTTAAGCTGTTGAATCAGGGTAGGGTGCGTTCAGCCGAAAAAATTAATGGCTCATGGAAAGCAAACGCATGGGTTAAAAAAGGGATACTACTGGGATTCAGGCTTGGGAAAAATAAAGATATGTCAATTTATAAACAGATGTTATTTTTTGATAAAGATACCATGCCAATTAAACCAATGAAAGTCGGTGACGGTGTTAGAATAGTACCCGGCGGTTCATCAATCAGGACAGGCGCGTATATAGGCAAAAGTGTAATTTGTATGCCGCCAATGTATGTAAATATTGGCGCATATGTTGATGATAACACACTTATCGATTCACACGCTCTGGTTGGTTCATGCGCGCAGTTAGGGAAGAAAATACACCTTTCGGCAGCGGCACAAATCGGGGGAGTGCTTGAGCCGATAAACTCTATACCCGTAATAATTGAAGATGAAGTTATGATAGGCGGTAACTGCGGAATATATGAAGGAACAATAGTACAAAAGCGCGCTGTAATTGGCGCCGGATGTATTATAACAGGCTCAACCCCGGTTTATGATACCGTTAAAGGAAAAATTTACCGCAAAACAAAAGATGAACCGCTGGTTATCCCTGAAGGCGCGGTAGTTGTAGCAGGCTCAAGACCATTAAAGAATGAATACGGAATTGAAAATTCACTCTCGGTTTATACTCCGCTGATAATAAAATACAGAGATGAGAAAACTGATGCAGGGACAGCGCTTGAGGAGAGCCTAAGGTGATTAAAAAATAGTAAATATCAAATAGTAAATTCATTTTATGCTTTACTGCCAGCCTGAACTACAACATTCTTTCCTAGGGTTTTGAACCGCACTCCGTTTTTTTGTACAACGGTGATTGTGATGTGACCTGTTTTGCTTGTATTTATATCTCTCACAGTTCCTGACTTTCCCACATGTGTTCCGCCAACAACCTCACACTCGTTGCCATCTTTTAATTTTCCAGCTTTTTTAGTTGCCATATTATTAGGTATTAGTTTTTATGGATGATTTATTTTTAACGGTTTGCGGCATGGCGAAGGTAGCGATTACGAACACAAAACTGTTTGCCACAACTAAACTTGATACGAAGAACAAAGCTTCATCCAAGCATTGAACCGCCACTTTTGCCAAACCCATGTTGGCTATAGTTCTTATTTCGTGATGTTCCAAAAACTCATCTTTCGTCTTGTTGAAAAACCTAACTTTTCATACAGTCTTATTGCTCCAATATTTGTCTCTGCAACGTGTAAGTAAGGTGTCTTGCTTTGATTGAAAATATTATTTATTGTATGAGCAATTAGTTGTTTTGCGTATCCCAGACCTGTATGGTCTGGATGTGTAACTATTGCACTTACTTCAACAAAGTCATTCATCTTCATACGTTCACCTGTTACTGAAATAAGCTGCCCGTTTTTAAATATCCCAAAATAATTGCCAAGCAAAGCTGTCTTCTTCTTTAAATAGCCGGGTTGTACCAAAGTAACCAGCTGAAATAAAGCATCTGTATGTTGGTTGCTAAGAGCTATAATGTCTTCCTTTGTTTCTATATCAATTTTGTCATTAATAATCATTTGCAGACAGACTAATTCCTTTTTTAATACTAAACGATTTGAAAGCTCAGGCTTGTCACCAACAATAAAAAAATTGTCAGCTAATGTTGAGTATTCATCAATATATTTGGAAATATTATCAGAAATATCAAAACCACCAAAAGGACAGTAGTCAGGATGATAAAATTTTATGCCGCTATAGTCAACTGAAAATATTTGATGAGTTTCAGATAAAGAATGCCAAACAGGGTTGTCTAATTTATTGTCTTCCTTTTTCATCATAAACCAGGTTTTCGTTAGAATTACAGTCAAATCTTTTTACAGATTTGTGATGGGCGGGATTTTAGGAACAAATGTTCATACGGGGTACGGCACTTTCTATAACCACAAAACTGCCTGCGAAGTATGAACCCCGCTTATTGCAAATGCGCTGTTACCTGCTGGCGTTTTGTCAGTCGTGGTATGTAAGTTCAATTTTAAAACCGTTTCCGTTTAGATGTCCTGCAAGTTTAATATTTGTCTGCTCATTTATTTTTAAGTCGCCAAAGTCAAATTCCTTATGATGGTTTGGGCATAGAACAATAAGATTTCCCAAAATACTTTGTCCGTTTTGTGATACAGGTTTTATATGTGCAACCTCAATGTAGAAACCACCATTTTTCTTAATTATCCGTTGTCCGCAGTTTGGAAATTGACATTTGAAGTTAGTTGCTTTTTTAAAAGCGTTAATAATTTTAGTGTCCTTGCGAATTGTTGCAGAAACAAGTTTTTCGACTCTCTCTGGCGAAACATTTTTCATCTTTTCGTTCAGGTCAGCTAGTAGTTCCGTTATTGATTTTTTGTCGTCCGATAAATTATCGTCAAGTGTGTTTGTGTCGTCAATTGGTTGCCTGTTAAACCAAGTCGAAGCAATTTCATTGTCAACCCGTAACCATCCAAGTTGAGGAAAACGAAATCCGGTTGGTTTGTCAACGTCAAGATTCTCTAACACTTTTACTTTGTAGCCAATAAAATATCCGCTGTCAGGTCTGCTGTCATAATATTTTGATGCCAAGTTGTTTGGGTAGCGGTCAAATATTTGTTGTTTGTTTGAATAGGGGAAACGGTCAACTTTTACAACTTCTGTTTTCCAAACTAATTTTTGTGCTGTCGTGTCGAACCAATAAAGTGTATCGCCAATAAGTAATTCATAGTAAGGAAAATTTTTGTTACTCCACATATTAAACCAGTCGAAACTATCCATTTCGTTTCGATCGGTCGGTAATTCAAATCCTCTACTTGTTATAAATTCCATATTGTCTGCCTGTTGTTGTGTCGTCAGCTACACTTGCAGTTAACTCCCAAATATACTAATTGCAGTAATTTATTGCTATGAACTATTCACAATTACGATTAAATTTGTAATGTAAATATTATAATTGCACAGACAGGCCTAAAGGTCTCACAAATGTCTGTGCTACTAATTTAGTCATATTTTGAAATACGCCATTATATCCGATGTACACGCAAATCTTGAAGCGGTAACAGCATGCTTTAAGGAAATTGATAAATTAAAGGTTGATAGAATAATTTGTCTGGGTGATCTAGTTGATTACTGCGCTGAGCCAAATGAAGTGGTTGAGATAATAAAAACTAATTGTGATGTTGTTGTTTTAGGAAATCACGATGAGGCACAGTATAAATATCAAATGACCGAGGGGTTTTCTGAAAATGCAAGAATATCATCCATTCATACACGTTCGGTAATTAATCCGGAATACACAGCATATTTTAAAACGCTCCCTTATTCACATTCAGAAAATGAATTACTGTTCGTTCATGCATCGCCGCTTGATCCACCCGCATATAAATATTTACTAAATGAAGAAACAGCAGAAAATAATTTTAACTGTTTTACTGAGAA
>JANPBV010000157.1:0-26148 GCA_031430615.1 Ignavibacteria bacterium
TAAAAAAATAATCAATTATTTCAGAAAATCATTTTAGCATTTATTTAAGGAAGGTATCGTACGTTGAGATCGTTATTTTTTATATTCCCGGCGCAATCAGATGGCATAGCAAGCATGGTAAGCTCGTTATTGCCGTTTTTACTTATTATAGTTGTATTCTATTTCCTTATATTAAGACCCCAGCAGAAGAGACAGAAAGAAAGACAGAAACTGCTTGAAGGTGTTAAAAAAGGCGATAAAGTTATTACATCCGGTGGTATTCACGGAACAGTTGAAGGATTAGAAGATGATTCAATCCTTGTAAAAATTGCCGATAACGTTAAAGTGAAAATGGATAAATCAGCCATTGGCACAATTGTTGGTTTGACTGACCAGGGAAAAAAGAAAAATTAAAATTACTTCCTTTTATTAAAGGAAAATTATTGTGGCGTTATTAAAGATCGCCACATTCTATTTATGAAACTCCAAAAAGTTAATACAAAACAAAAAGATATCGTTCAAAACGATAAGTACAAATTTAACACAATAGAATCTGCAATTGCGGATTTTAAAAAAGGTAAATGTGTTATTGTAATTGATGATGAAGACAGAGAAAATGAGGGCGACCTTATTTATTCCGCTGAAAAATCAACTCCTGAACTTGTAAATTTTCTGATTAAATATACAAGCGGTGTAATCTGTGTCCCTATGGAAGATGAAAGGCTTAAAGAACTTAAGCTTAATATGATGACTGCCAATAATACAGCCCTCCATCAAACTGCTTTTACTATCAGTGTGGATTACAGGCTCGGAACTTCTACCGGTATATCAGCTTCTGACAGGAACAAAACGATACTTTCACTTGTTAATAAAAAGACTAAGCCTGAAGACCTGGGCAGACCCGGTCATGTATTCCCTCTAAGAGCATTCCCGGGTGGTGTACTCAGAAGAGCCGGGCATACTGAAGCGGCTGTTGATCTTGCTAAGCTTGCAGGACATTATCCCGCAGGTGTACTTTGTGAGATTATCAAAAAAGACGGAGAAATGGCGCGTGTACCTCAATTGTTTGAGCTTGCTAAAAAGCATAAGCTGAAGATAATTACAATCAAAGATCTTATCAATTACAGGCTAGAGAGGGAAGTTCTGATAGAAAAAATTGTAGATGTAAATCTGCCAACCAAACACGGCTCATTCAAGCTGCACATGTTCAAAAACCTGATTGATAATAAAGAACATTTAGCCCTTGTTAAAGGTGTTATCAATCCCAAAAAACCAATATTGGTAAGGGTGCATTCTGAGTGCCTTACCGGAGATTTACTTGGCTCACTTAGGTGTGATTGTCAGGACCAGCTTATAAAATCACTGAAGATAATTGAGCATGAGCGAAACGGAATAGTATTATATATGCGCCAGGAAGGCAGAGGCATAGGGCTTGCCAACAAACTAAAAGCATATAAACTGCAGGATGAAGGCGCTGATACTGTTGAAGCAAACGAAGCTCTTGGTTTTAAAGCTGACCTGCGCGATTATGGTATAGGCGCGCAGATATTAAGGAGCCTTGGAGTGAAGAAAATGATACTGCTTACCAATAATCCAAAAAAAGTTATTGGCTTAAAAGGTTATGGTCTTGAAATAACAAAACGCATTCCAATTGAAATACCGGCGAATTCAATAAACGAAAAATATTTAAAAACTAAACGCGATAAACTTGGGCATTTACTGCTAATCAACAAAAATCAGGAGAATTAATTTAATATGGATTCAAAAACCAAAAGTTTCGTATATTTAACCAAAGATAGACTGCATGAGCTGGAAACTGAGCTTAATGACCTGAAACAAAGGGGCAGAAAAGATATCGCAGAAAAGATAGCTGAAGCTAGGGCGCATGGTGATCTTAGCGAAAATGCCGAGTATGATGCCGCTAAACATCAGCAGGAGCAGCATGAAATGCGTATTGCTAAATTCGAGGAAATCCTCTCAAGGGTGAAGATCATTTCTCCTGATGACCTGCCTAATGATAAAATTTATATTCTCCATAACGTAAAGCTTAAAGACCTTAAGACGAAGGAAGAATTTACTTATAAGCTTGTATCACCCGAAGAAGCCGATCTTGATCAGGATAAAATATCAGTTACTTCACCAATCGGCAAATCACTGCTCGGGAAAAAGAAAAATGAAGAAGTAGAGATAATTGTCCCTGCAGGTAAGTTAAAATATAAAATTGTTGATTTTACAAAATAAGGATTGAACAGCAATAATGGATAAGGATAAAAGAACTCTTCTAAAGGTCGGTATCACGATCGTACTTTCTATAATAATATTATTATGGGGTGTTGCTTTTTTAAAGGATATTAAGTTTGGTCTTGAAACCAATGACCTGGTTGTTTATTTCCCTGATGTAAACGGCTTAAAAGAAGGTGACCCGGTAAGCGTTAACGGAGTTACAAAAGGCAAGATAACAAACATTGAGCTTGCTCCTGGAGACTCAGTCAAAGTAGATTTTTCGCTTTCTAAAGAAGTAACTCTTCACGAGGATTATGATGTTTCAGTTGCTATGATAGAACTTATGAGCGGTAAACAGATATACATTAAGCCAGGTACATCCAAAGAAACGGCAGATATTACCAAACCTCTTGTTGGCTCTAAAACCAATGATATTGTGGGCTTAATAGGCACTATGAATGATGTTGGCAAGGATGTAAAACTGATCACAGGGAAACTTGATACTTCTATGTCCAAAATGATGCTGACAATTGATAATATTAATTCAATTGTTGGTGATGATGGTTTAAAATCAAACATAAAAGGAGCGGCAAGTAATTTTAATTTAGCTGCAAGGAATCTTAACTTAATGCTGGCAGATACAAGGAACAGTATCAACTCTCTAACATTAAAGTTAAATAACATTGCAACTAATGTTGATAATACTGTAAATGAGACTAAACCCGAAATTAAAGAAACTATGCAGGATGTCAGAGCACTTACACAAAGGCTGGATTCTTTAACAATTAGCCTGAATACGCTGGTATCCGGAGCAAATGATTCAAACTCAACAGTAGGCAAGCTTTTAACACAGGATGATATGTATGATAATATCAATAAAGCATTATTGAATATCAACAAGCTGGTTAAAAAAATAGAAAAAGACGGCATCAGGCTTAAATTGTTTTAAATATATTTGTAACTAACTCAAGTTTTATTTAATGGTCAGGAAAAATCTGAGTTTCCTCGTTACAACCGCGCTCATTGTGATGTTCTTATATTATGCGTCACAATTCAATAACCCTTTAAACGGCTCTCAAAAGAAAAAAAGTACAACTGAATTCAAGTCTGATGTTTCAGGCAGGAATGGTATGGTATCATCTGCAAGCAAATTAGCTTCTCAGGTTGGAATTGATATCCTGCAAAAAGGCGGTAATGCTGTTGATGCTGCTGTTGCTATGGGTTTTACACTTGCAGTAACTTACCCTCAAGCAGGGAATATAGGCGGCGGTGGATTCATGGTCATTAAGACAAAAGATAAAATTACCACAATTGATTACCGCGAAAAAGCGCCGGCTGGCTCAACAAGGAATATGTTCTTAAATGATAAAGGTGAATTCCTGCCTGATAAAAGCCAGGTCGGGCATCTCTCAGCAGGTGTTCCGGGTTCTGTAGCTGGTTTACTTTATGCCCTCGAAAAGTATGGTTCTATGAGCCGTGAAGATGTACTTGCGCCTTCAATTAAACTTGCTGATTATGGTTTTGAAATTGAAGACCGCCTGGCTGAATCATTAAATTCAAATTTTGATCTGTTTAAAAAATTCCCTTCCTCCAGAAAAGTATTTACAAAAGGCGGTTTGAACTATTCTGTAAGTGAGAAATTTATACAAAAAGACCTTGCAAGTACATTAAAGCTCATCAGTATTCACGGAAGAGATGGGTTTTATTCAGGTATTACGGCAGATCTAATTGCCAGAGAAATGCAGCAGGCTGGCGGTATTATTTCAAAAGAAGATCTTATGAATTATCAGCCTGTTGAAAGAAACCCTGTTCACACTAACTATAAAGGATATGATGTTTATTCAATGGCGCCTCCAAGCAGTGGAGGGATTGCTCTTATTCAACTCCTTAATATGGTGGAAAACGAACCTATCCCCGATAGAAGTTCTGTCTATTACGGAATAAAGGATTGTTCCAATTATCTTAATGTTGTTATTGAGAGCATGAAACGTGTTTATGCCGATAGAAGTGAACATCTGGGTGACCCTGATTTCTGGAAAGTCCCGACAAATGAACTGATAAGCAAAAATTATTCAAAAGATAGAAGAAAAGAAATTGGAGATAACTCAACACCATCAAATGAAATAAAGCCCGGTGTATTCACTAAGGAATCCGACCAAACTACTCATTACAGCATTATTGATAAAGATGGTAATATGGTTAGCGTAACTACTACTTTGAATAATACATATGGATCTGGGGTTGTTGTGGATGGCGCTGGATTTTTATTAAATGATGAAATGGATGATTTTGCCTCTAAACCGGGTGAGCCTAACATGTACGGTTTAATAGGCAGTGAAGCCAATGCAATTGAGCCAGGCAAACGTATGTTAAGCTCTATGACACCAACAATAATTTTAAAGGATGGAAATCCTTTCATGGTAGTTGGCTCTCCGGGTGGGGGAAGGATAATTACATCTGTATTTGAAACAATAGTCAATGTAATCGATTTTCATATGGCATTAGATTCCGCCATAGATAAACCCCGCTTCCACCACCAGTGGCAGCCGGAATACCTGCAATATGAATCAGGCGCAATAGACAATGAAGTAATGGCTAAGCTAATTGAAAAAGGACACCAGACCAAACAGGTACCAGATTATGGAAGAATTGAAGCTATCTTAATTGATTGGAATAACAAAGTATATTATGGTCACTCAGATCGCCGTGGCTATGGCGCCGCAATTGGATATTAATGGTCTAATTTGTCATTTTTTTGTTCTAAATCATAATAAAAAAACAGTTAAGCACAGACAGGCCTAAAGGTCACACAAATGTCTGTGCCACTAGAGGAAAATCATTTTTTTGAATAGCCACGACCTTTAGGTCGTGGACTGAATGAACTATAAAACGGGCTTTAGCCCCAGACAATACTTCATAAGTTTTAACATAGTCACTCAATGATTACTCAGCATTTTTTGAAATTTAAAATTTTGATTTGCCTATGAAAATGAAACTTCCATTATCAATAGTATTTATAACAATAATTTTCCTCTCATCATGCTCAGGCTTAAAAGACCTTGAAAATTATAAAGGTGATAACCTATCAATGAGTGTTGGAGATACTTCATCTGTTAAAATGTATGCAAATACCCTGCAGGGGTATGGCTGGGTTGTGACTGCAAACAGTGACCCGACAATAGCAGTATATGAAGCAACGTTTATTCAATTGCCAAAGGTAAGCAGCGATCAAACAACTCAGGCAATCAGGTTTAAAGGATTGAAAAAAGGTAAGACAATTATTACATTGAATTACGTTAAAAAGGGTGATTTGCTTGCAAAACAATCACGAACTTTAAATATACTTGTCTATTAATTATTTGAATAAAATTACACTCATATTATTTGTTATCTTATCATGCCGCATTGCTCTTTCATTCAGTGATACATCAATATATAGTGAAAACAAGCAGTACACATTTGTAAGGCAGGATTATTTTGGCTTGAATGATGAATACGAAACTCCCTTTTTTGTATTTAAAGGTTCAAAACCCGGACCCGTAATGATACTTGATGGAGGCATACACGGCGATGAAATAGCATCATACATGGCGTGTGATTCAATTGTAAAGTATATCAATCTGATTGCCGGTACACTAATTGTCATTCCAAGAACAAACATTAAAGCCTGCGTGCAGAATACACGCGAAGTAAATTTTGATTTTAACCACGCATTCCCTGGTGATCTTACAGCTGATTTATACGAATACCGCCTTGCATATGAATTTATGTGGCTGGTTGATAGCGTTAAGCCTGATTTGATAATTAACCTGCATGAGGCAAGAACCAAATGGTCACCCAAAGCTTTAACTGACCCTGATAAAGCATATGGACAAATAGTTATATCATGCCTTCAGCCATTTGAAGATTTACTTGTCCGTACAGTTGATAATATGAACAAAAAGATTCCGGCAGGTGATTTCCAGTACCATACACATTATTATTCAGTGCGAACTTACAGTTCACTAGATAACTTTGTGCTCAAATTCGGTATCAAATCATATACTGTGGAATCTTACCGGGGCTTTAATATTGATGACAGGGTAAAACTGCAATTGATAGCAGCCCTGCAGTTTATGGAGGAGATTGGGCTTGAGTTTTCGTTCCCGGCAGTAACATTCTGAGCATAGCTTTAGCTATGCGAAGAATCCATACTTTTTATAATGGAAAAAACGTATTTTGTATATATGATGGCTTCAAAAAAGAATGGAACAATATATGTTGGGATGACAGACGATATTAAGGTTAGAAATCTGGAACATAAACTTAAGAAATACGATGGATTTACTGCAATATACGATGTGGATAATCTAGTTTACTTTAAGCAGGTTCCTGATTTGAATTCAGAAATGTTACTTGAAAAAAAGCTTAAAGGTTTAAACAGAAATAAAAAAATTTCAATAATTGAAGAAAACAATCCACTATGGAATGATCTAACATATTCTATATGATTGGATTCTTCACCCCGCTAAAGCGGGACTCAGAATAAAAAAAATATATGAAAAACCTCAAATACTTATTTATCCTTCTGGCTTTAATAGGTTTTGTATCTGTTTCAAGCGCACAGGAAAAAACCTACACCGAAAAAGATGCAGAAATTTCCGCAACGGTCGGCGAGAATTTCACTATGTCGCTTGAATCAAACCAATCAACAGGATACTCATGGTCGCTTGGTATGGTTTCAGATAACTCTCAGATTGTTGTTGCAGGAATGGATTACGACCTGCCGGATACTCCCAAAACAGGGCAGGGAGGCGCTGAAGTTTGGCACTTAAAAGCAGTTGCAACCGGAACCGTAAAGCTAATATTCTATTACGCAAGGTCATGGGAAAAAGAAGTTCCTTTGAAGACATTAACATTTACTGTTAATATAAAATAATTGTAAAGTAATAAGTCTGAAATTTATAGACCTGTCAGGTTTTCAAAACCTGACAGGTCTATGAGTTATTTTTTAAACCTGTTTCCCAAACTCCAGTTTGGGAAACCAAGAATCTTTTTACTTTACAGATGTTCCTTCAAATTCAATTCTCAGATCATTTGTGCTTATCAGCTCGGATAGTTCATAAACATTTTTATATCCGTAGCCATATAGATTAATGTAGGTCGGAATATTCAATGCAAGCGTTATTCCTTTATCTCCTCCGCCACCTTTTTTAATACTGGGTGGAACCACCATCTTTGTCGGGAAATTTTTTTCATCATCTTTGAAATTGTTATTGCAGTAAATAAGGATCTTAGTATCAGCTGAAGGAATTATTTCGGCTAATCTTTCCTGTGTGAAATCAGAGAAGTTCAAATGAATTGCTCCTTTTACATGCTTGCTGTTATACATTGCATCAGACCGTGTATCCATAATGATCACGCCGTTTTCTTTTGCCATTTCGAGATATTCAGGTAATTCAACAAGTCTCGATTGCCTGTGTTCCTTTACTTCATCCATCAGCTTATCATAATCATCAAAACTGATAAAAGGTGATTTTTCCTGGGAGCAGGCATTTATTGAAAATATGGTTAAAATAAGCAGGATTAAATGTAATTTTCTCATATTTAAGTCTATTTTGGTTATATATTACCTGTTATAGTCTCAAAATGACCAAATTGTTCCAGAAAAATTTCAGAAAAACCAGATCAAATAAATTATGTGTAAAGGTTAAATAATAATTGGTTAAATTTTTTAGACCTGCCGGGAATTGTTTTTTTGGATTGCACTGACTGTGTCAGTGCTTTAATTATTAATTTACTCCTTATTATTTCCATATATCGTTCTCTCAATCCTCTTATCAGGAATTAACCATATCAAAGCTACAAAAACGTAAATACTCCCCGCTGCCAATTGACTGTAAAATGACAATACTATTGCAATAATATATAATATCGGTGAAGCCTTGCCTTTTAAATCCTTACCAATTGCTTTTTTCAGCAATGAATCAGGACCGTGAAGTTTTAAAATTATAGTTTGAAGGATATAATATGCAATTCCAGCCATAAGCAAATTAACTCCATAGAGCGCAATTGGTATTGTTGCAAAATGATTTTCCGCCATCCAGCCTGTGGTAAATGGTATTAGAGAAAGCCAGAACAGTAAATGCAGGTTTGCCCATAATATTCCGCCGCTTACATACTTAACAGTATGCAGCATGTGGTGATGATTGTTCCAGTAAATACCAAGATAAATAAAGCTTAATATGTAACTTACAAAAAAGGGGAGTACAGGTTCAAGTGCTGCTAAGTCTGTTCCATGCGGAACCTTTAACTCAAGCACCATTATCGTAATAATTATTGCAATTACACCGTCACTGAAAGCTTCTAAGCGGTTTTTAGTCAATTTGAATTATCTGTTTAATTCTTATATTCTGAATTTTTGTTTTGATAACTCAACAGTAAAATGTATTTTGGAATTAAGGGCATCAAAAACCTTGATAATTGTATCAAATCTTGCATTAGTAAGATTATTCTCAAGTTTTGAGATCTGTGATTTTTGAACTCCGATTAATTTTCCTAATTCACCCTGAGTTAATTTACGTTTACGCCTTGTTTGTTTAATCGCCTCACCAAGAATATCAAGTTTTAACTCATATTCAAATTCTTCTCTGCCTTTTGTTCCCCGTTTACCGATATATTTATCAGTTAATTCCTCCAGAGAATATGATTTTAGTTTTCCTTTATTTTGCATAATTATTTTTGATTAAAATATAGTTTTCTTATTCTTTCTGTGTGTTCTATTTCTGTTTTTGGGGTTTTAGGTATTTTCTTTATTAAACCATGTGTATTTACCACAAGTATATTTTCTTTATTTGTTTTATCCCAAAATGCAAATAGCCGGTAATATGTTTTATTATAAAGTGTCCTGAATTCCCATATATCATCAGTAAGTTTTTTAAACAATTCAGGATCGTAGAATAACTGAGCTTTTCGTATATTGAAAAGGATCTTTTCTTTTGATTTTGCGTCAATAGAATCAAGAAAAATTTTAGCTTCTTCGAGAAATAGTACATTGAACTTTTTATTCATATAATATACAGTCTAATATAAAAGTTTCCTTATAAAGAAACAAGTAAGATGTAAATGTTTAATAATTAAGTCAAGTTGACCGCTTTACAAACAAACTCTTGTTTTTACAATAGCTACGAGTTTCAACTCATTTATCCGTAACTCTAAAATTTTCTGGTTTTAGAAATGATATTTCAGGGCTAAAGCCCTGTGTTTATGATATTTCACAACCCCGACATAAATGTCGGGGTAAATATATAAACAGTAAACGGTCAACTTGAGTAATTAAGTTACCTTACGCAAAACCACACTCTCCTTTCCAAACTCCAGTTTGGAAAGTATACTTTGTGCGAAACGCTGTTTCGCACAAAACAGAGTTTTGCTGAAAAGTAGCTGCTAAACTTGAGTTTAGCAGTGAGGGAACATGAATACTTTTCATGTTATAAAAAACCCGGTATTTTAAAATACCGGGAATGTAATAATCTGATAAATATATGTTGTGCTATATTACAACTCCTTAAGCTACCTCAATCCCCAATACAGCATCTTTTAGCCTGCCGTTTGGCTGTTTGTAGAATGGTACACCCAGTACCCGGTAACCTTTTATTTTCATATCGTAATCGATGTTTCTCATTGTATCGCTTTTCTCAGCTTCAATTGAAAGGAATAAGAACTCCGCAATCTTACGTGCATCTTCCTTGGAGAAATTAAATCCAGTCATTTTAACATTATACTTCTGCGGTGATGGTACTGCGTTCTTTGTTGTGAAATTTACCCCAATCGTCTTGGCTGATTCTATCGGCATCCAGAAAGCAGGTACATAGAACAATACATCGCCCTCGGTTTTATTCGCGCCGCCAAAAAGGCTTGATATCCATCCGCCTGAGGAATCACGGGAATTTATCTTCACATATGTATCAACTAACCAGAATCCCTTATAGACTAATTCGCCCTCACCTTTTACCAATGGTGCGGCAAAGTTTACTTCCATTGGAACCAGTTCATCATTAACAATTTCCCAGCCGTTACCGCAGCTTGAGCAATACACAATGCTGTCATTCATTTCAACGGTTAACCCGCTATCACATGACTTGCATTTTACCGCAATTAATTTAAAATCTTCCATATTCCCAATCCTGAGTGAAACGAAGGATCTCATTAGGAGATCCAAAATTATTATTATTTAAATTATACTATCGTTTTAATTTGATGAGACCCTTCGCTTACGCTCAGGGTGTGTGTTATCGCCTCAAAAAACTAGATGCTATACTTGCTATATCAACAACATTGCCAACCGATGCCACGCTTTTTAATGTATTGGTGCTCTTACCGCCGAACATTGATTTCTTAGGCGGAGCTACAATACCCGTACCTTCTTCAATTTCACCGCCATAACGGAATTTTTTATATCCCCACAAAATTACAATTACACCGAATATCAGCGCAATAACATACATTATCAGAGCTGCCTTGGCGCTATCGCCATCACCTATAATACCGAATATTCCAAAGAATGTTATAAGGTATGAACCAACCGCTGTACCGAAAATTCCCATAACTGCGCGGTATAGATTATTGCCGGGCGCTTTACCATAACAAATAGAACCATCTTCACCATCAACTACAACCTGGTATGTTCTGCCTTTATCAATATACCTGATTACCCACAATGGGTAATATACAATTGATACGTTAGGTCTTACAAGATCATTATGCTGAAAAGTAACCTGATCAACTTTAACTGAATTGATCGCTTCTTCAATAAACTGACTCTTTGCAATATCCGTTACTTCTTTTTCAGATGAAATAATGTTGAACAGCATTCCTTCTGACTGCAGTTCTTCAAAATTTACGGGGCGCATTTCATCGCCTTCGAGATTCACTTTCCTAACGCCAAGCTCTGCAACATCACAAGCCGCATAAGTTCTGTCATATGGTTTCTGTATCTTTCTTTCAACATCTACGTAGTATGTAGTAGTTCTGCCATTCACCGTCTGTGTTCTTCGTTCCTTGCCGAATACCCAGCCAATAACTTCAGCTCTTACCCGCCAATAGGGGATATACACAAGAAACGCATCATCAAGCTTTGCGGTATTTTTTAATCCGCGTGCTTTAGCAAGACCTTTCCCCAGCCAGTTGAACATATTCTGTATCGCAATATTCCTCTGAATTTTCCTTGGGACGTAATATTTTACAACACCGTCTATTCCTTTTGTAAGCAGCAATGTACCACAGTACTTACAATTGAATGTCTTTATGCCTTCTCTTAAGTCAAGCTCACCTGAGCATGCCGGACACGTTATACCTTTTAATAATTTCTCAGCCAATTTAAACTATTTATATTGTTAATTTCTGATATTTAATAATTCGTAAAACTGATGTTTATGCTTTTAGTACTATTGCTCATTGTTCATTGTTAATTACTCATTGTCTTAAACCTTTTTCGCTATCACATACGCCATTATTATAAGCGGAACTGATACAAGCCCGTATGCAAATATCTTAAAGAACTCTGCCGTCAATAATGCTTCTTCTGCGCTGCTGTTTAGTACAAAGCCAAGTACATAACATATTATACTTGTAATAACAAAACCTACAATACTCAGCGCAAAAAGAATCCTGAATGGCGCTTCGCTCTTAGCAGGATAGATGTTTGAATAAACCTGCCCTGATGATGCTTCAACAAGCGCGGTATAGCTCTGCCCGCCAAAATTGTAGTAGAACTGGTAAAATGGTATGTGAACCAGCGCGGCTTCTTTGACCGTATCCAAACTTACACCTGAACCCTGCAGCCATGCCTGTGCTGAATCATAAAGTACATCAGGCTTTTTTATTTCGTCCTCGTTATACGTGTTCTTTTCGTAGAATTTCAGCGCGCCGGCAGGAATCTGCAATTTCTTTATTTCTGAAACTGAAGTACTTGCAGCAGGCTGAAGATATATCTTATCACCTGATGAATCCTTCGTCTTGAAATACCAGACAGGGAAGTAGTAAAATTCACTCTTAACTATCTGCGCTTTCTGGTCGAGATCCTTTACTGTATGGTTACCGGACATCCATCTCTTCAGGTTACCTTCTGCTTCGTTTGGTTTAAAATTGGAATTTAAGAGATAATGGAAAACAACTTTTCTTTTATCTAAAAATAAAGCCGATGCGCAAAAAGGACACTCAATAAAAGTTTCATCCTGTTGTACGGTAACATCAGCCCCGCATTGTGTACATTTAATTTGCATATTTCAACTCTGAGCGAAGCGCCATGCCTTAATCCCTCGAAGAGGGAGGAAGGAAGAGTCTCCCCGCCATTTTTGTAAAACATTAATGAAAAATAATGAATGTTTTGAATATTAGAAATGGATTTCTCTAAAACCCTCACCCCCAGCCCCTCTCCCATAGGGAGAGGGGCGAGCAGTAACTGAAATTAAATCTTCACCCCTCTCCTTTTAGGAGAGGGGAAGGGGTGAGGTTTCATTTTATAACTTCGCTAGCAGATCTTTTTTCTTCACATCAAATTCTTCCTGAGTTAATGCGCCTGCATCTTTAAGCTTTGCAAGTTTTTCAATTGTTGCAAGCACATCATCCTGTGATTGCTGTACAGGAGGTGGATTGTTCTGCTGCTGGTTTTGCGGATTTTGCTGATTCTGGTTATTCATAGAACCCATCATCATGTTAGCCATAGTCATACCTGCGCCAAGTCCAAGACCCATACTTGCTGCGCCGCCGCCTGCGCCTTCATTTTCTGCTGCTTTTTCCATAGCCTGCGCGGTTTTGAATTTCATGTACGCATCCAGGTTGCCGATTGCGCCCATTGAGCTTCTTTCGTTGATCTTCTCCTGTACTTCATCAGGCGGAACTATACCAATTATGATAAGATCGGTAAGCTCAATACCCATTGAATTGAAGAAATCAGTTACTTCAGCTTTTATACCTGTTTCAATCTGCGGGTAAAATTGACCCAAATCAAACACTGTTTTCAGGTTCTTGCCTAGTACAGTATTCAATCTTGATACAATTGAATCCCTTAAGTAATCTTCAATTTCAGTGGTTGTGTATTTACCCTGTGTACCAACTATTTCATTGATGAAAAGCTGCGGGTCTTTAACTCTGAGTGAAAATTTACCCGAAGCCCTTAACTGAACAAATGAAAGCTCAGTATCGCGGAAGTTAATAGGTGATTTGGTTCCCCATTTAAGGTCAATGAATTTCTTCATTGCTACATAATACACCTGCGCCTGGAAAGGTGAGTTAAACCCGAAAGGCAGTGAAAGCAGTTTTGTCAAGAACGGTATGTTTGCAGTTGTTAACGTGTGGCGGCCTGCGCCAAATACATCAAGAGCTTTTCCGTCTTTGTAAAACACGGCTGCCTGAGTATCCTGAACGATAAGCTGGGCGCCCATTTTAATATCTGTTGAACCAGCCTGCGGTTCGCGGTGAACCATCTCTTTGCCTGATTCATCAAAAAACTGGATTATTTCTAAAGCATTACCCATTTTTGTTATTTCCTTCTATATTGATTGTTTTATTTTTGTAAAATTAATCATTTGTGTTATAAAATACAATTATAGAACTTGTGTTTTTAGTGTTTGTTTCAGGAAAAATTTTTCCCAATGTTTCGGAATTAATAGGCTAAATTGAGCCTAAATAGTGCAATTCTAAAGGGCTAATAGGTAACATTATAGTATTCTTTCATAAACCACTTAGAATATTCGAATGTATCAGTGTAATCTTTGCCGCTGAATTCAACTAAAATCTCTTTAGCTTTCAATTGTTCATCAGGATAACCTAACAAGAAAACTAATAATGCATTATGGAAAGAAATGAATCCTTTTCCTTCTGATTCATCTTTTTTCCATTCTTCCTTTGTAATCATTTTACCAAAAACCCCCGAACCAAAACCCAATTCTTTCAATTTTCTTTGTACACTAGGATCATTAGGATGATCAAAATAATAATCACGTAGAAAGTTATGAAAATCCTGACTAATTAATCTTTTCATGCAATCATATGTTTTAATCTCACCCCAATTTATCAATTCAGTGTTTTTTTTTAAATTTTATTCCCGAAATCAAATATAGTTTTTCGAGGATACTATTATATTCATATTGTGCATCGAAACCAGGCAGAAGTTTTTCAAGCTTTTCAAGCTTATTTATACAGAACTCAAAATTTTTCCTGCTAAATAAAAAATTTAACCTATAAGATGGTGAATACTGAATAATTTTTCTAAGAACTACCATATCATATTTTTTAGATTCAACATCTTCCCATGCCGGAGGAATACTATCACTTTTTACAAGAATATCTTTGCCTATATATTTTTCAAACGGGGTAAATTTAAACGAATTTGTATCCTTTATAAATTGTGAGATAGAAAGTACATTTTCTTCTCCAAATTCTTTCTTTAAATAATTTGCTAAGTAGTAACCCATTTTCTCCTGAACTGTTAATATCTTCGAAGGTTTTTGAACTAGTCCTTTTTGAAGATGGGAGCCGCCATAAAATATCAAAATATTTTGATCAGGATTTATTCTGATATATTTAGTAAGATTCATTGCTGTAATACTATCCCTTGTATTTACGAACCACAAATCCCCTTCTTTTTCGTGTTTTTTGTAGAATTCATCATCAATTACCTGTTCAAAGCCACGCATTTCAAATTTAAGTAATGGGCTTTTTGTACTATCAAGTGATAATTTATATTCCCTCAATTTAAATAAAAACTCAATATCATCTAAAAACCATGAATCATAGAAATTATAGAACAAAGAATCTGTAATTGGGTTTGCGAGGAAATCACTGATTTTTTTAACATCAATTGAATCAGATTCCATAACCAATAAAATCGATTTGTTTTCACCTTTTAACTTTGCAGCATCACGCCACTTGTAAAGAACATTTAATAATGTATTATATGATCTGATAGTGTGATGCCCCATATCAGCTAACATTACGATTTTCTTTTCAAAAATAAGTTCTGCTATTTTTTTATCAGGGTCTTCGTATATGCTTCTTTCTTTGGCGCAGGAAGAACATGTTATTATAATTAAAATTATTATGAAAAATAATGAAAGATAAAAAATCTTCACAGATATTCTATTAAATAATGCACTGAAAGGTTTCATGATTATGTGAGTTTAGTTATAGAAATATTAGGGCTGCTCTATTACAAAATTAATACATTATTTAAGGAATTACTATAAACAAAATCATGTCAGGTTTTGGAACTTTGTACACGGCAGTTTTTTTACTTTAGGTTTAGATTTAACAAGAATCCCGTAGGGATTCCACATTTATAGATATATTTATTGAATATTAACCGATGCCGTAGGCATCGCACATAAAAATTTTCCTATTAGAAGTACAATGTGCGACACCTACGGTGTCGTGAGCTATCTTCATGTTAATTATAAATGTTTGACGCCTACGGCGTCATTTATTAGCTAAAATCTCTGTAACTATAAAAAACTCTCGTGTACTATAGTTTTGGAATATAAATGATTTGATTAAACTGCGTTTTCTAAAAAAAAAGACGACCCGACGGGTCGTCTCTACAAAAAATATATTTCGCGCTTTATGTTTCACATTTGACGTTTCACATTTGACATTTCACATGATCATTTCACTAAAAACATCTTCTTAGTCTGAACCAGGCCTTTAGCTCTTATCTGATATAAATAATATCCGCGGGGATAGTTGCTTCCGTCAAACTGAACTTTCCAGCTTCCGGCTCTTACTTTCTCGTCAAATATTTTTGATACTTCCTTACCCATTTCATCAAAAACTGAAATTGATACCTGGTTGTTATCAAGACTTGCCGGAATATCAAACCTGATACTTGTTGTTGAACTGAATGGATCAGGATCGTTATTATACAATGTTATATCACTCGGTATTTCCTTGCCAATTCTGGTTAAGCCTGAACCCATTGTGCTGAATGTCCATATCATTGACCAGTTGCCTGTACCGCCTAAGTTATTTGCTGAAACTTTCCAGTAATATATTGTGCTGCCTGAGAGTTTACCTGTTGGTATCGTATAATTTGAACCGATCAAATTTCCTTCATCAACTACAATATTTGTGAAGTTTAAGTCACTTGCAGCCTGGATCCTGTAACTTGTTACCGAAGCCTGGTCATTCCAGTCCAGAGTAGGGGTTAAAGATTGACCAATTGCGCCTGATGGCAATGAGATGAGTACCGGCTGCTGAGGTGGATTCACAAAACCAGTTCCTAAGCTCCATGTATTTGACCATGGCACAGTTCCGCCTGCATTTGATGCATTCACACGCCAGAAATACTGCGCATTATTATTCAATAAGCCGTTAGGCAAAGTGTATTCATTTACATTAAGTCCGTTTTGATCGTGAATTATATCGCTGAATGAAAAGTCTCTTGCTATCTGTATCCTGTATGATTCCGCAGTCGGCGCATTCTGCCAGATAAGCGTTGGTGTAACTGATTGACCTGCTGCGCCGTTATTTGGTGAAAGCAATTGCGGTGAGTCTGGCGCGTTAAGTACTGAAAATGTCCATGATGGTGACCATTGACCTGCGCCCGCTATATTCACTGCGCCGGTACGCCAGAAATACTGTGTATTGTTTTCAAGAACACCTTCTCTCATTTTACAAAGTCCGGTTACAACAGAAACCATTGTATCAACAACTATGGTATTGAAATTCTTATCAAGCGAAACCTGTAACCTGCAAAAATCTGCATTTTTTATTGTAGTCCATTCAAGCTGCGGGTTTTGCCCTATGCCTGATGAACCAAATGCCGGTGAAACAAGTGTCGGTATAGCCTCAGGTCCGCCCTGTGAATATTTTATTGTTGCAATATCATACTGGGTTGATGTGCCAATACTTGATCCGGTTACATATACATTGCCTTTATCATCAATAGACATTGCTACGCCTTTATCTATCTGGTTGCCGGGTCCGTTGTATTTTGCAATCCATAGCTCATTGCCTAATGGATTATACTTTATTGTCGTGTAATCATCGTTAGAACCGTTCCATGAATTTCCGGTTACATAAACACTTCCCATATCATCCACGCAAATTGCGGCTGCTATATCATTGCTGTTACCCTGGTCATTGAATCTTGTATTCCAAAGCTCAACTCCAAATGAATTATATTTTATAGTAGCATAATCAAATCCTGTTCCGTTTCCTGTGCTTTGGCCGGTTACGTAAACATTGCCAATTCTATCAACGCAAATTGCACTTGCCTCGTCATAGCCGCCGGCCGGTCCGTTATACTTTGCATCCCACTCGAGCTCACCGGAAGAATTATATTTTACAGTTGCGTAATCGCCGCTACTGAATCCTGTAACGTAAATATTTCCTGCGGCATCAATTGAAATTGCGGAAGCTTTATCTTCGCCTTTGCCGCCATATGGTTTTGCCCATATTTGAGCGCCGTTCAATGTGTATTTTATTGTGATGTAGTCATTGCCGGCAGATGTGTAATGGCTGTAACCGGTAACATAAATGTTATTGTTGTCATCTATTGCTATTGCAGTAGGGTAGTCAACATCTTTTAACGGATTGTTGAATATAGCTGTCCATACTTTTGAACCATCTGCGGTATTATATTTTATAGTATAGATATCAGCCGATTCTTCATTGCCTGCGCAATAACCTGTAACATAAATATTATTTTCTTTATCGGTAACAATGCCTATACCTCCATCATTACCGTTTTCAGGTCCGTTAAATTTAGCAACCCATTGCTGCTCACCTTTAGGGTCGTATTTTACGGTTATAATATCAAGCATTTCACTTTCATTTGTTGCAGAGCCTGTTACATAAACATTGCCCAGGGCATCAATTGCAATTGCATTTACCTGGTCAGCTTTATTGCCTGAACCATTGAATATCTGTTTCCAGAGTTCCTCGCCGGATGAATTATATTTTATTATGAAATAATCATGGTCGCTGGATGGATTTATACTGAAACCCGCAACATACATATTGCCGTCTTTATCGGTTGTCATGCATGTTGGTGATTCATTGCCGCTTGAAGCACTGTTGAATCTTGTTATCCATTGTGTGTTTACCTGTGTGTACGCAACATGAGATAACAATACAGCGACAAAAACTGTGAAAAGTTTCGCTTTCATTTTAAGCCCCCTAAATTTTGAACTGGAAGAATGGTAAGATAACATAAGTTTATGTAATTGTCAAAATAAAACCACGTGATAACGGTTGCCGAAACACGACTTTTATCTATGGTTTAAGCAAAATATTGAAAATTGCTATTAAAATTAAACATTTGTATTTTGCGGGGTTAATTAAAAAATTATAATATGGATAGTAAACACTCATTAGTACGCCGTTTAGGGCTATTTACTGCAGTAACTATTGTAATTGGCTCTATGATAGGCTCCGGTATCTTTAAGAAATCAGCATCAATGTCAGGAGAGCTTGGCGCCCCCGGCATAATTCTTGGAATATGGCTTGTAGCGGGAATTATCAGTTTGATAGGCGCATTAACCAACGCCGAAGTTGCAGGTATCCTGCCAAGAGCCGGGGGACAGTATGTTTACTTCAGGGAAATGTATGGTGATTTTACCGCCTACCTTTATGGCTGGGCAATCTTTGCCGTGATACAGACTGGTTCAATTGCATCCATTGCTTATGTGTTTAGCGGTTACTTTGAGTATTTCTTCCCTGCGCCGCATCTCTCACCGGAGTGGGAAGCTTGGGGTTTTTCTCTTAAGTGGGGTGAGCAGGTAATTCTTGACCTGTACCCGCTTAAGGATATTGGATTAAAGATGCTTACGGTCTTCCTGATAATGTTCCTTTCAACAGTTAACTTCTTCGGAGTGGCATTCGGCGGCATTGTGCAAAATGTTTTTACTGTACTAAAAAATGTTGCAATAGCATTTATAGTTGTACTTGCATTGACAGCCGGTGCAGGCTCGGTCGCAAATTTTTCGCCTTTTGTAAACGCAGCATTCCAGTATCCATCAGGCAGTCTGTTGGGCGGAATAGTCCTCGCTTTAAGCGGCGCATTCTGGGCATATGACGGGTGGAATAATATTACATATCTGGGAGGTGAGGTAAAAGACGCGCAACGTAATATTCCAAAGGCTATGATATTCGGGATGTTCTTTGTTATTGCTGTTTACCTGCTTGTTAACCTTGCGTATTTCTATATTTTGCCTGTTGATGTTATGAAGGATTCCTCATTCCTTGCCGCTGATGTAATGAAAAGATCAGTGGGTGAGTGGGGCGGCGCATTTGTTGCAATAGCTGTTCTTGTTTCAACTTTCGGAACGACAAACGGAACAATACTTGTCAGCGCAAGAGTCTATTACGCAATGGCCAAAGATGGCTTGTTCTTTAAAAAGCTTGAAGACGTGCATCATAAATATAAAACACCGGGTACATCACTACTTATACAGGGATTGTGGGCAAGCTTAATTACAATGACTGGGACATTTGACCAGTTGACCGATATGCTGATATTTGTTTCATGGATATTCTACGGTATGGGCGCATACGGCGTGTTTGTGCTCCGCAAGAAAATGCCTAATGCTGATAGACCATATAAAGCATTCGGCTACCCGATACTTCCGGCATTCTTTGTGATATTCTCGGCATTCTTTGTCGGGTTTAGTATATGGTATAATGTTCGTAATGCAGTATTTGGTATTCTGCTTGTAGCGATTGGTATTCCGCTGTATTTTTATTTTAATAAACAGAAGAAGGAAGTAACAGAAGCATAGAACACAGATTAGACGGATAGAACGGATTGTCACAGATTCTAATTCCCTACTAGAGAGTGGAGGGAGCGCCACGCCTGTCTAAGGCACGGAAGCGGAGCGCCTGCCTGTTGAAGCGAAGCGGCAGACAGGGGTGTGTTAACATAAAAAGCAGAACACAGATTAAACTGATTTTGCCCGTCATTCCTGTTTGCCCTGTTTCTAAGACGAATGCGGGAATCCAGACATCATTATTAAATCAATAATAATAAATTAAAAAAATGGAAAACTTACTTTTTGTTATATTACCAGTATTAATATCTGCAATATTCAGTTCTTATTTAACATATTATTTTACAATAAAATCTAAAAGGGATGAGTCAATATTGAAATTTAAAGAAGAAAAATATTCAAATCTTCTAATATTAATGCAAGGATTTATTGGAAATACTGTTTCTGGGGAGATAAAAAAGAAATTTTTTGAAGAACAATATAGATCTTGGTTGTACAGTTCTGATGAAGTAGTAAAAACTGTAAATGAGATGCTCAAATTACTTATAAGCATGCAAGATATTGAAAAAGTAACAAAAGAAAAAGAAAAAATAGGAATAGAAACAATTGGGAAAATTGTTTTAGCTATGAGAACAGATATGTTAGGTAAAACAAGATTAAAACCTATAGATTTTAAATATTCGAATGTAGACTAGGAATAATCATGCTGTTGAAAATGATTGGTTGAGATTGTATTCTGTCGCCAACATTAATAAAATCTGTGCAAATCTGTTTCATCTGTCTAATCAGTGTTCAGCTTTTGATTTTTAGATGATAGATATGACTTTATAAATATGATAACATTCATTTGCGATTCATCGGCGGAAACGCATCTCATCACAAATATTAAGCAGTTTAATCCTAAGAGTCTGACTGTATGCAAGGATCTCTCGGGAGATAACCGCATTAAAGCTGAGATAATTGTTTCCAAAAAAGAGCTTACCAGGGTGATTGATTACCTGAAGGAGCATTATGTTAAACAGTATAACGGTAGTTTAGTATATATAACTGATTTTATACCGGATAATCTGTTTTAATCAGTTTCATCAGTGGTATCAGTGTTCTGCTTTTTAAAGATTCCTGCCTTTGACTTCTGCAGCAAGTTTACAATCTTGACAAATTAAACTTTAATGAATAAAAATAAATCATTACGAATACTCTGGAAAGTATTATTAGTTTCACAAATTCCTTTATACATTTTGCTGGTAATTTTTATAATCTCTTTCTTTACAGGCGCTAAAAATGGCTCTGAAACAATGAATTCAATTACAGGTATATTATTAAGCATCGTCTTTTATACATTTTGTATTTCATGCTTAACTTCTATTCTAATACTCCTGTTGCTGAACCGGAATAATAAAAAGGCATTTAATTACTCAATAGCCGCTTCAGTTTTATTAGCAGCAGGTTTATATATACTGTATTATTATGGTGCGCATATATTATTTGTTGCAATTCCGTTTGTTATTGTGTTGTACCATGCATTAATGTTCTCTACTTATAGTAAGATATTTATTCCGGAAACTCCTGAACCTTGATTTTCCTGATTTCAGGATTACCCTGATGAAAATATCATGTTAATCTTTTAATCCTATTTAATCATGGTTCAGAATTCATCAGTGTTATCTGTGTTCTGTTTTTTTGATTAAATTTTAGACTTAGCAATAACGAAAAAGGGCTCTTAAAAAGAGCCCTTAATAATATCTGTGTGTATCTGTTCAATCAGTGTTATCGGTGTTCTATGATTCTGAGTCTGGATTCTTCCTGCCTGAACTGCCATTTCGGCAGGCAGGCGCTATAAGCTCAGCAAGGCAGGTGTGTTCTGATTTTGATTTAGCTGCTAGCCATTTGCTTAAAATATCCTAACTTCTTTAAGTCTCCAAAGCTTATTAACTTCTTCCTGTTCTTATCCCAAAGGTTTAAGAAAAGACTTCTCATACTTGAGCGAAGGGTCAGTACTGCGCCGTTTTGGAAGAGCGGATTTTCCTTGTGGCATTTTTCAAGCTTATAGTTTGGTATCCTCGGACTTAAATGATGAATATGATGAAAACCAATGTTACCGGTGAACCATTGTAACACTCTTGGTAATTTATAATATGAGCTTCCTTTCAGTGCTGCTTCTGTATAATCCCAATCCTCTTCATCATTCCAGTAAGTATCTTCAAACTGGTGCTGAACGTAAAAGAACCATGTGCCGACGCACAGCGAAAAAATAATTATCGGAACCTGTACCATTAAGAATGCTTTAAATCCTATGAAATATATTATTGTACCGGCAATAAGCGCTATTGCAAGGTTAGTTAAATAGACAGTTGTATGAAGTGACTTCATTACGGCTAACTTCGAAATAGGGAAGCGGTACAAAAACAGGAAGAGTACTGGTGGGATAACCATGAACAGAATTAACGGATTCCTGTATAGCCTGTATCTAAGTCTGCCCCATTTATTTCTTGCTAAGTATTCATCAACTGTTAAAGTATAAACATCGCCAATACCGCGTTCTTCAAGTTTACCAACAGCCGCATGATGTATTGCATGGCTTTTCCTCCAGTAGTGATATGGAGTAAATGTAAGCACACTGCAGACCATCCCAAGGTAATCATTTGCTTTCCTCGATTTGAAAAATGAGCCGTGTCCGCAATCATGCTGAATAATGAAAATTCGCATAATAAATCCTGATGCAAAGAGTGAAAGAAGTAATGTAAGCAGGTAACTTATATCCATTGAATAGTACATTAATACCCATGTTAAACAAAACGGAATAAATGAATTTATGAACTGCCAAATGCTTTTGATATATTCAGAGTTTTGGTACTTGGAAACAATGTCTTTCCACTCCGGTGGTGTAACTTTGATGTTATTTATGGACACTTTTTTATTGTTTTTGTGGGATAAAAATGGAGCTTAATATGTTAGATATATTATAATAAATTTTTAGAGGCGGGTCATTACAAATAAAAGATCATAAAATGATAGGGTGCGAGCCAAAACCGAACTAATTGTTTTTTCACTATTAAGCTATGATATAAATTAATTTCTGTACGAAAATACCCATATATATAAACAATAACAAACTAGTTTTATATGCACCCGGTTAAATTAGAATAAGCTGCGTTTATTTATGTTTAATAAATTACTTATATATACTATATTTGTGTACCCTAAAATTCGGGTAAATTAATACTCATTTTATGATTAAAACTAATTTATCTTTCATCCTCCTTTCAGTACTATTATCAGCAGCAGCAGCTGGTTTTATTTCAAATATTTATTCCCAGGAAGAAATTATAATGGATTCCATTACAACAGGTAATAAGTATAAAATTACTATGTACAACGATAAAGAAGTAATCGGAAAAGTTGTAAAACAGGATTCGGTTTTTGTTTATATGGTAACCGAAACCGGAACTGTGCGCATAAAATTTGAAGATATCTTCAGTGTATCAAAAAGCACTATTCCCAAATTGATGAAAGCAATGTTAACGCTTGGCGGCGGTATATTGCTTCAGGGTGGTTATTATGAACATCGCAGCAGCGAGAACACTCCCGGGTATTCCATCCAGGCAACCGGACTCTTCCCGTTCAGTGAAAATAAAGCGATTCGTTTAGATCTCAGTTTCGGGCAGTTCAACAGGGATAGAATTATGTATGTTTATTACGACCCGTATGGTACAGACAACAGTATAAAACAATATATGAATGTTTACAGCGCTTTTGCTGATATTGTATTTGGGAATTTTACCAATGATTCAAAGTTCAGTGTTTACGGTTTAGGCGGTGTTGGTGTTATAAGTACAAGTGAAAGTAGTTATGATTACACTTATTACAATTCATATGATTCAACTTATCGTACCGAGCATTATGGAGGTAATAAGTATACTTTTTTCAGTCTTGCGCTGGGTGGCGGGCTTAGATTTAAGATAAGCAATAAGATCGGTGCTTTTGCTGAAGTTCAGTATAATTTATCAACTGCAGAAGGATTTTTCTTCTTCTTTGGCAGAGGATACTTCCCTATAAGAGCAGGTTTAACTTATTCATTTTATTAATTAATAAAATTTCCTTATGAAAAAAATATTTTTAGCTTCAATATTATTATTCTGTTCAATTCATTTTGCAAATGGGGATGATATTAAAGGTGATTCATTATTGCCGGGAAGGGTTTGCAAATTAGTTTTGTATAATGGATTCCAGACCGAAGGCAGGATTACTGAAAGAAAAAATGATACACTTACTTTCCAGACTGATATAACAAACCTTTTTATTCCCGTAAAGGATATTAAATTTGTTTTGAATCCCGAGGTTGAGCTTTCTGACCTGGAAGATTATGATACACTTGATTATAATAAAATAATAGAACCTGCTGTAAAGGTTGATACCACTGAAGAATGCGATATTTATATGGATAATAAATCCGAATTAAGCGGTGTTATGCTTATGATTGATACCGACAGTACTCTAAAAACTATAAAAGATAAAAAAACTAAAATAATAAATATTGCGGGAATAAGGAAAATTGTATTTAAAACTTCTGCGCCATTTGGGAAAGGGTATTTAGTAGGTTCGGCAATTGGTTTTGCAATAGGCTTTATCCCGTTCGCTTTTTCAAAAGGTGGGGGTCACCCGGATATTAGTGGTTTTGGTTTCGGTGTGCTCTTTGGATTGGTTTGCTCAATCCCTGCAGGTTTAATTGGCGGTGTTATTGGCGTAATTGCTGCAACAGATGATGTTTACCTCTTTGATAATGGTATTTATCCTGCAAAGATTAAGCGCATTACGTTTGCGATGGGAAAGCATTATTGAACAGACAATTTATTTATATTGTATATAGCAGAGTCCCTGAAAAAGCAGGAATCTGCTATTTTTTTAGAATTTTATAATTTCAATACTTTCAACTTAGTACACGACATTTTTTATGACCACAAAGATTTTAACTAATAATTGACGCCAGAGGCGTCATACATTTATAATTAACATAAAGATAGCTTACGACACCGTAGGTGTCGCACATTGTACTGCTAATGGGTATCCATTACTTTTGGATAGGAATATATTTATGTACGATACCTACGGCATCGGTTAATATTCGATAAATTTATCTATAAATGTGGAATCCCTACGGGATTCTTGTCCCAAAGGGATGGATACCCATTAAATTTAACACAAATGTAAAAAACTGTCGTGTACATTGTATTTCAAAAAATACCCGTTTTATGGGGGAAATTAACTAAACATACCCTTATATTTGCAATCAAATGAAAAAAGGAATAAATTATAAAGGATTTCTGAGGTTTACTATACTCCTTTGCATATTATTTTCAATTATTGCATTATTTAAATTCAATAAATCAGAAAAAGATAAAGATCTTTCTACCGGATTTATTTCTCAAACATTAAGTGAGGTTGAATTTAATTCAAATGACCCTAAAAGCACAAATGGTAATATAGGCTTTCCTGAAACAGTTGACGAGATCATGGAAAGAGAGAGATTAACACCTAAGCCGGAAGGAATTGTAAAAAAACCAGGTTATAAAATTCCCGTTGATAGATCTAAGCTTCCATCGGACCCGAATGCAAAGAATGAATCTTCATACCCTCTATTAGACAGAAAAAACAAAAATAATCAGAATAACACAGATAACCCTCAAACAGTAAGCACAAACTGGACAGCGGCAACTGTACTTGGAACAAACCCAACCAATTCATTACCTGCTGATAATATGGGAGCAGTTGGTCCTACTCAATATATAGTAGCAGTTAACGGCAGAATAGTTTCATACGATAAAACTACAGGTACTGCTGATGGGGTAATAAATGCTTCATCAAACACTTTTTTTTCGTCTGTTCGGAATGCTATAGGTACAAGTGACCCCAGGATAAGATATGACAGGGTTTCACAGAAATGGTTTATTGTAATTATTAATGTAAGCACACCCAACAGGATATTACTTGCAGTAAGCAATACCAGTACCATAAACGGTTCAACTATTTGGACATTCTTTTTTATAAGTATTGATACACAATCACCGCCAATATCATCAGCTTGCCTGGCTGATTACCCGACTTTGGGAATTGATAACAGTGCATTATATATCGGGACTAACAATTTCTGTCCATCATTCAACAGCAGTGATGGCTATGTTATCAACAAAGCGAATTTAATTGC
>JANPBV010000158.1:0-1873 GCA_031430615.1 Ignavibacteria bacterium
AGGCTAACCTGCGGTGTACCCGGAACCTGTATCCACGACCCGCCTCCATTAGTTGTCCTGAGCAATGTGCCAACATATCCTGCTATCAATCCTGTATTTGCGTCTTTAAAACTTACAGAATAATACGGAATGAAATTAACACCGCCTTGCTGAACCCAGGTCTGTCCGGCGTTTGTTGTCCGCATAATTTTCTGGGGATAACCAACAGCAGTTGCAGTATTTCCATCAATGTATGTAATTCCACCCAGCCAGTAAGCGTTATTCTGGTTTACCTGCTGCCAGGTGAGGCCGCCATTCACAGTTTTTAAAATTCTGCCTGCTTCACCGCATGACATTCCGTTATTAATATCAGTAAAAGAAACGGAGTAAATAATATCAGTATGACCGCTTGGTCGTACCTGCCATTGCGCAAACAATGTTAGCGGTAATAAAATAAAAAGAATTAATGTAATCTTCATAGCTGTTATATTTATTGTTGTATAATATAAAATAATAAATAAATAGAAGAATAGGTAAGTGAAATTTTATCAATACGTTGAAATCAGTGAAAAAACCAAAAAAAATAAATGCAAAAGGCAGGTTTTTTGCCTGCCTTTTGCGGGGGATATGTAACTGTTTTCCTCGCTATAGAGAAATAACAACTTATTTTAAGCAAATTTTACTTTACAAGCCTTAGAAACAAGGTTGTAAAATAATTGCATTATTTAACTAATATAAGCTTCATTGTTTTTGAAAATGAGTTTCCATCTGTTGATGAAGCTATTAATCTGTAAAAGTATACACCGCTTGCAAGATTAGAACCATTAAATTCTGTAGTATAGAAACCACCTTCAAGTTCTTTATCTAATAGTGATGCAACTTCTTTGCCTGAAATATCATAGACTTTTAAAGAGACTTTTGAACTAAATGGAATCTGGAAATCAACTTTTGAGGTTGGATTTGACGGATTCGGGTAGTTCTGGAAAAGTTCTGCGGCTTTTGGTGTACCAATAATAACATCACTTGGTGTATTTAGTGAATAGTATTCAAAGTTACCATTAAAATCTATCTGCTTTAATCTATACTGGTATTTACCTGTAGAAAGCTTTAGATCAGAATAATTATAATTATGATGCTCGTTTGATGTGCCATTACCTGTAACAAATGATATCTTTTCCCAATTATTGAATGCTTTTGAAATGTTATTGTATGATCTTCTTTCAACATCAAATCCGCGGTTGTTTAACTCACTGCATGTTTCCCAGCTTATATCAACCTGGCGATTGTTTACAGATGCTGTGAATGAACATAACTCAACAGGCAGGGGACTGGTCTGATCTGTCAATGCATAATCAGAGAAACTGTTCATGCCTCTTGTTGTAATTAATTCAGAGGCATAGTTAAGTTCGCTCTGCCAAATGCCTGTGCCTGCTGTTGAAAATACTTCCCATGAACCATTATATTTTGCAAGTCTGGTATTTGTTGATGGCGTTGTTATTGTATAAGTTTCATTCTGTCCAAAATTAATGGTAATGTTATAAGTTGCTCCTGTTAATGCGCCTGTTGGTGTTATCTGCCAGTATGAGTTTGAATATCCTCCGCCAAGCACACCGGGATGATTAACACCGGAATAATATCTTACACTGATTGATGAAGGATACGAAGAACCACCCACACCCCAGGTTATTGTTATAAGTGTTCTGCCCCAAAGCGTGTAATTTGAAGTTACTCCGCTGCCTGGAGCATTATCAAATGCAGCTAATGGATTATTTGGTGGTGTAGCAGAAAATTCATCACTGCCAATATCTGAGCAACCGCCCGTTACTGCAGTTGGTCTGGAAGTTCCATCATAATCTGAGCTGCTTCCGGCAATTGATATTCCTTTTCCGGAAAC
>JANPBV010000159.1:0-5336 GCA_031430615.1 Ignavibacteria bacterium
CAAAAGATTTGAAGCATGTACATAAGGTAAATCTTGAGAATTAATAAATAGTAGTTTTCATTATCATGCTGAACTCGTTTCAGCATCTGCTGAAAATACTCTTAAATTTAAGAGTATGGCGACAGACCCTGAAACGAGTTCAGGGTGACAAAATTACACTATTAAAACTCGTTGTTGGTCTTGCCTACCCGGCTTTGACGTGGTGATCAATAAATAAATTATAAAACAACAATATGGATTCCCGCAATTATGGGAACAAGCAATTTATGACAGAACAGGAAATACTTCAAATCTTTAAAGATTCAGGCGCGCTGCTTGACGGACATTTTGTGTTGACATCGGGTAATCACTCACCGCACTACATAGAAAAATTCCGTGTGCTCGAGCATCCAAAGTATACTGAAATGCTTTGCAAAGAGCTTGCAGGTAAATTTGCGGATGATAACGTTACTATTGTTGTGGGACCAATGACAGGCGGTATATTGCTTGCATATGAAGTTGGTAAGAATCTTGATACCAAAGCAATATTTACCGAAAGAGTCGATGGCAAGATGAAGTTCAGACGCGGCTTTACAATTAGACCTGATGACAGGGTATTAATAGTAGAAGATATCATCTCAACAGGCGGAAGTGTGCAGGAAGTGATAGACGAAGTCAGGAGATTTAAAGCGGAAATTGTGGGTGTTGGATGTTTGGTGGATAGATCCGGCGGTAAGGTTGATTTTGGTATTCCATTAAAACCTTTGGTTAAAATGGATGTTGTTTCATTTAAACCTGATGAGGTTCCAGAATGGCTTGCAAATATTCCAGTTACGAAACCTGGCAGTACGAATAAGTAATTATTTCAGATTACAAATATAATAAAGGACTTTTTCTATCAGATTTTTATTTTATTACAATCATTTTTTTAGTGTCTATTATACCTCCGTCAGCTATTAGCTGATAAAAATATATACCGCTTGTGTAAATAGAGCCATCAAAGGTAACTTCATATTCTGATGGAGTTAACTCTCTATCCACTAAGTCAGTTTGTTCCCTACCAAGAATATCAAATATTTTTAGATGGACAAAGCTTTTCTTAGCAACAGAAAATCTAATTTTCGTACTTGGATTAAAGGGGTTTGGGTAATTCTGATTTAACTTATACGAATTAGGAATTTCATTGCTTAGAATATTAATACCTACTGTCTGTGAGTATTTAATTAATACATAATCGCTCAATTGGAATCCACTTTGACTTGTGCCTACGACTAAAATGTTATTTTGGTAGTCTAGTGCTATACTTTTTCCACCATCCCACCCGTTGAACGGTCCATTATAAATGATGCTCCATTGTTTTATACCAAGTGATGAATATTTTATAATGAAAGCATCTACATCCACACCTGGCGGTATATTATTTGAAGATCCTGTAATGTAAGAATTGCTTAAAGAATCAATTTTAATATCTGAAGCACCAGCATTTCTATAATTGGATGTATCCTTTCTTACCCAAAGAGAGTCCCCAGTCGTGGGATTATATTTTATTGTTGCTGCAACTCCTACTCCATTTGTAACTGCCCCACCAGTTACGAAAAGTGCATTATTAATTCTATCCATTGCTATTGAATTCAATCCATTAATACCATTACCAGGTGCATCATATATAGATACCCACTGCTGCACTCCATTCCTGTCATACTTCAAAGTAAGGTAAACTCCCCAACCGGAAATTCCTGTTACACCGCCAATATATATACTACCATTCTGATCAACTGCAATTTTTCTGCCGCTAGCATCCGAATTGTTATATTTGTATATTTTAATCCACCTTAATATACCATTAGAGCTGTACTTAGCTGCCATCAATGAATCAAAACATCCGCCCGGCGGAGGATTAGTATAACAAAACCTACGCGCCCCGGTTATTATTACATTCATTGAATCATCTATTGCGCAGGCAAATGCCATATTGCGGGCGGGTTGCTGATGATATTTCCTCACCCATACAGAATCTCCGTTTCCATTGTATTTAATAACCAAATGAGAAGTATCAGAGTAGCCGACAACATATATATTATTCAATCTGTCTATTTCTATATCAAACGGGTAACTTGTTCCATACTCTCCAATATATCTTTTTGCCCAAAGCACAGAACCATTAGAGCCATTAAATTTTACAAGCAAACTGTTTTTGGGTGCAAATGTAGTTTGTCCATAGGAAGAAGTAACGTAAGCATTTCCAAATGTATCCAACGCAAGTCCCGAAGGCTCAAAATAATTTTCACCCGGATATCTATACAATGCAGCCCACTGCTGAGTGCCGTTTGTATTGTATTTCACGCAGAGGATATTAACACTGTCATTTACCACATGAGTTCCTGCAACATAACTATTGCCGAGTTTATCTACAGCAAGAAATGGACCATCAAGATCATTATAAGGTCCCGGGATTCTTGCAACCCATTCCTGAGTAGGCAACTGGGCGTAAACTTCAAGAGTAAATAGTAAAATAATATAAATAAATTTTATTAACGCGCCATATGGGTGTATTTTGGTGTGAAAATCAATATTTTGAAGGTCTTTAGACAATACCAAAATTAAATTATTTAGGAAATCATTCAAGCTTATTTCACTAATATAATACTTAGTATTTCCAAATAACAATGACTTGTGGCATAAAAAAATATTAAGAATAGGTCAAACAACGTCGTTTCATTTATACCTGATGAGGTTCCAGAATGGCTGGAAAAGATACCAGTTACAAAACCGGGGAGCACGAATAAATAAATTTAATATTCTTTTACCATTACTTTTTCAAACTCTTCATTCTTTACATCAAGCCATTTAATTGCTTCTGCTTCATCGTAAAAGAATAATAGCTTGTATCCCCTGTTGTGAGAAGCATTTTCAAAAAAATCGTTATTTGATTTATTTTCAGGTATATCAAGTATCGCAAATAAAAGAAATTTTGATTCCTCCCTGAAGTTCTCAATTTTCTGCAAACCGTCAAACACACCAAATCTTCCTTCGAACTTTCTGAGATCAACAAGAATTTTAGATATTCCGTTTTCATCAATAACCCTATCCATATCATTAGAAATTTCAGCGAATTTTTCGAGTGGATAATTTCCGCTAAGCTCAACTTTCAGGAAATCACTTTTAATGTGATAATTTATTTTGTATCCCATATTGATGGTATATTAATGTACTGCTAAACTTAAATTAACAAATGATTGAGAAATTATCAAGTGAAGAGCGATAGATAAAATAAAATTTATACCGTAATTTAGGGAAATAATTAATAATTATATATTAATAGATTTATAATATACCCTCAACAAACCCTATGTAACTTTGTATCGTATATTAAAACAATAAAATACATTAAAGCTAATTAGAGGTTCAAAAATGCTTACTTCTATATTTATAAGTGACCTTTTAATGTGGAATTCCAACAAATTCCCTGAAAATAACGTTTCGGTTAGTGATGAATCAATCAGTTCAACAAGCAACGAAGATTTATATATAGAACAACGAAGAACTGCAACCCCAGAGATTTGCGATGATATCTTTAGAGATAATAACTCAGTTAGTCTAAAAAATGATTGTTTTTAGAGCTATAACAGCATCAAAGATCAAACCGTATACCCCCAATTGATCCATTTCTTTCATTAGAAATGGATTTTTCTGTTCAGAATACCCTTAATTGTTAATTTTCTTCATACTTAAGTAGGTAATTTCTATACATTGATTATTGCCAAGTATAAAACTATATTTGTGTTTGTTTTTTGATTATTTTCAAAGAAAATTTCGCTTGATCCTAGATTCAGCGCATAAAGAGAGGTTTATTTACTTATGGGTTTAATGAATAAGCTGCGCGATAAAACGCACATTATTCTGATTATATTAATAGTTGCTTTTCTTGCTACCATTGTGTTTGAGTGGGGTATGGATTACCTTGGGGTAAGAGGCGGACAGGTTACCGAACTTGGTTCTGTTAACGGGGATGAAATTAAATATTCAGAATTTGAGAGCCAGGTTAATTTTGCTGTTGATCAACAAAGACAGCAGACCGGCGAAGATCCGGATGAGAATGTAATTAAAATGATCAGAGACCAGGTTTGGGATCAAATGGTTTCTCAGAAGCTTGCAGAACAGGAAATTAATAGGCTTGGGATCAATGTAACTAACCAGGAAATATTGAACTGGGTTTACAATTCACCCCAAACACTTCCTGATGTAATAAAGAAGAACTTTGTTGATTCAACCGGACAGTTTAACATGGAAGTTTATCAGCAGGCACTTACTACCAAGACCCCTGAGGTCACTAAGTTCTGGTCACAGGTAGAAGAATATCTGAAGCAAATGCTTCTTTCACAGAAACTACAGAGTGTTATAACAGGAACTGTAAGGATAACTGAGAGTGAAGTAATGCAAAAATTTAAAGATGAAAACGTGAAAGCATCTTTTGATTTTGTATTTATAGATGCCTCAAGTTTCCCGGATAATAATATTCAGGTCACAGAGGATGACATGAAAAACTATTTCGATAAGCATAAAGATGATTTTAAGCGGGATGAATCAGCAAAGATGAAATATGTATTATTTTCTGATGTAGCAACGTTGGAAGATACTGTATCTACTGAAAAAATGATGAAAGCATTGGTTAAAGACTTAAAAAAGTTAAACCCTGCAGATTCAAACACATTTTCAGTTGTTAATGATAATTCACTTTCAAAATTCACGAATACTTACGTTAAGCCTAACGAAATTCCCGCTGAAGTAATATCATTCCTTTTTTCAGCAGGTAAAGATAGCATTTCAGATGTTATAAAAGCCACAGACGGCTTTCACATGATAAGGCTTATCGATTCAAAAGAAGGAACAGAAACATTTTCCAATGCGCAGCATATTCTGATAAATTTTGGAGCAGATACCAATGCTGCGAAAGTAAAAGCAGAACAGATCTTTCAAAGATTAAAAGCTGGTGAAGATTTCGGGAAATTAGCCGCTGAAAATTCAAACGATGACGGAAATAAACTCAAGGGCGGTGATCTTGGATGGTTTGGTAAAGGCGCAATGGTAAAAGAGTTTGAAGACGCTGTTAACGCAGCAAAAGTTGGAGATGTTGTTGGTCCTGTCAAGTCACAGTTCGGATTCCATATTATAAGAGTAAAAGGCAGACAGAGCAAAGAATTCAAATTTGCCGATATAAAGAAAATCATTAAAGCTTCTACTAAAACAAAAGATGTTGCACGAAAAAAAGCAGAAGATTTTGCGTTCGTATCCAGAAAGAGCAATCTTGAGGAAGAAGCAAAAAAACTTGGATTGCAGATTGTAGATATTCCAAACGC
>JANPBV010000160.1:0-2255 GCA_031430615.1 Ignavibacteria bacterium
CAAAAAGTACCAAAAAAATCAAGGCTAATGAAAAACGGCTAAAACTTTTCGAATGCCATAGATGCAAAAAATAACTCCCCGCCTAAGGCGGGTCAAACAGATTTTTTGCATCTATCTAATGCGTTCTCAAGTTTTTTGACGCCGTTTTTCATAGGCCGTTTTTAAAGAATATCATAATATTATGAGTCATAAACATATTAATTTGTTAAGCTCATCATTAATCTCGAGATCTTTGCTTTCAGGAAAGTTTTGCCAAGTGATGAAATTGAAGATTTGCCGTCAGATTTCATTTTATGGTAATTCACTTCATTAACCATATAGCGGTTTGCGTGGCGGTAGAAATTTTTTGAATACCTTCCCTTGAAATCAAGATCACGGTCTGTACGCTTATCCCACTCTTTATCAGTAATTAGCCTGTTTTCTACTTCTGTATAGAATGGTGTACCTTTTATAGGGTATGCTACAGTTGTTAAGAAAATATCCGGCATAGAATCTTTCAGGTGACGGGCTGTTTCTATGATATCATGTTTTTTCTCGCCAGGGTAGCCTAGCATAATGAATGTTCCGGCTTCAATTCCGTGTTTGCGTGTAAGCTTAATTTTCTCGCGTGTATCTGCTGCGTTAACGCGTCTATCCATCAGGTCAAGCACTGTCTGTGAACCGGACTCAGCGCCAATCCACAATCTAAAACATCCTAATTCTTTTAACGCAATAAGCACATCTTCTGTAAGCCTGTCACTGCGAGAAATGCACTCAAATTTTATTTTAATGTTACGCTCAATGAATATCTGCAATAGCTTTGCCAGCCATTTGTGCGATACAGTAAATACATCGTCAACAAACCACAGCATGTCCGGATTATATTCATTTACAATAAACTCAATTTCATCCGCGGTTTTCTCTGGTGAGCGCCTTCTGTAACTGACACCATATACGCTATGTGAACACCACTTACAGGTGTAGGGACAGCCGCGCATTGTGTTGAGTGAAACCGAACTATAGCCATGAGCTTTTTTCCATGCTTTAAGATATAATGAGAGGTCAACGGCACCTCTATCAGGAAAAGGAAGTACATCAATATCCTTTATTTTTTCACGGGCGGGATTTTTTACTACTATATCATTATGCTTATATATGATTCCATTTATTTTATTCAAATCCGGCTTAAGATTTGATAATTCCCTGCAAAGCTTAAGCATTGTTACCTCGCCCTCGCCTTCTACAATAAAATCAGCGCCATAGTTCAGGAATTCTTCCGCGTGGAATGGCGGCTCGGGTCCGCCTAAGATTATTTTAGAATTCTTTAGCTCACCACTCGAGCGGATAAAGCTAATCAATGGCAAAACATTAAGCTTTGTCATCAGGTTACAGTATATTGCTATAACTTCGGGTTTATCGTTAAGCAGTGTTTTTTTCTGCTGGTCAAATGATTTAAAAGTTGAATCATATACAGTAACATCGAACCCATTTTGCTTAAGGTATGCTGATATATATAGTATTCCAAGCGGTACATAGGGCTTCATTATCCGCATTTCATTGGGATCGGAGTTCAAATAGTAGCTATGCGTGAGGAAGATCTTCAAGTATTTACTCCAGATCCAAAACTATCTTTAAGTTTTCTTTCAATTTTGCTTTACTTGTTTTACTTAACATACCTATTCTTTTTATTAACCTTTTATTATCGATTGCCCTCAACTGATCAATTAAAATAGCAGACCTTTTCTTAATGCTGCCTTCATTTTTAGCAAGATTAACCCTTAAAATTTCCGCTTCCTGAATAATATTGGTCGTGAGCGGACATATTAATGTTGAGGGGTGGAAATTATTCAGCAGGTCTGTTTGTACAATCACCACAGGACGCACTTTGCCGGGCTCCGAGCCGCTTGGCGGATTCAGGTCGGCTATCCAGATATCAAACCTTTTAAGAGGAGTTTTCATTTTTAATGTAGTTACCCGATCTTTTCAAATTCTTTCAGAATTTCCATTGAGTCCGAGCTCACCAGCAGTGATTCTTCAAACAGCTTTTTCCTGAGGATACTTTTGTTATGAACCTTGTTGTAAAAATCGATTGCTTTATTGATGTAAGAATTCCTCGGGACATTGAGCTTTTTTACAACTCTTTCGGTATCCATGTAGATATCTTCCTTAAGCTTTAACGATAGATTTTTCATATTAATTGATTTTTTATTGGTATATACTATTAATATATACCAATATTTATTAATTTTCAATACAGGATGTAAAGAGCGGGGTTA
>JANPBV010000161.1:0-7936 GCA_031430615.1 Ignavibacteria bacterium
AGCTTAACATTATTCTCATCAGTCCTGAACCCGCTTATTATCCCTTCGGAAATTGAATTCTCATAACCTTCAGGTGAACCGACTGCGTATATCCTTTGTCCGGCTTTTAAATTATTACTGTTACCGTATGTAATGGGTGTAAATGTTACATCATCGGTCTTTAGAATAAGAATATCTTTGATCTCATCATACTTATATATTGTTACATTCTTTATTTCTTTTGAATAATGTTTAATCTCAATCCTCGAGGCATCTTTGCATACGTGGTGATTAGTAACTATCATCCCTTCATTATTGATAACTACGCCTGAACCCTGGAATACATTCCCAAGGTTATCATAAGCAAGTATAACAACAATAGAGTTATCAACTTTTTCGTAAATTTTATCTGCTGTAAGTTCATCTATAGATATTGGCTGCGAATACAAGCTAACGCATACCAATATAAAAAAAAGGGGAGTTATGTTAAGATATTTTTTAAACATTTGCCTCCGTTTGCTCCGAAGGAGCTCCTTCGGAGTAGATTACAGCAAATATAATGATTTTTGTTGATTTTTCAATAGTAATTTACGGTTTTTTATAAATATACAAATTTTGGATATATAACGGTAATACATTATACCCCATCATCCACTAACTTGACTATTTCGTAAAAAATCGCTAATTTTGTGGTTTCTAATAAGAATGCCGCTCATCCAATGCCACAGGCTTAACTGCCCAAGGCAAATGAGCGAGAAATTTATTTTAGTAAATTAACGCTAAGGTAGGAATATTACGTGCCAACAATCAATCAATTAGTACGCAAGGGCAGAAAAGTTTTAAAGTATAAAAGCAAATCTCCCGCGCTGGAATCATCACCTCAAAAAAGGGGAGTATGCACAAGAGTATATACAACAACGCCAAAGAAACCTAATTCAGCTTTAAGAAAAGTTGCAAGGGTACGCTTAAGTAACGGTATGGAAGTAACTGCTTACATCCCGGGTGAAGGTCACAATCTTCAGGAGCATTCTATTGTTCTTATCCGGGGAGGCAGAGTTAAAGATCTTCCGGGTGTAAGATATCATATTGTAAGAGGCGCGGTCGATTCAAGCGGTGTTGCTGATAGGAAACAGGCGCGTTCAAAATACGGCGCTAAGAGAGCAAAAGCCACCGGTAAGAAATAACCGGACATAAATTCATATCAAAACAGAATAAGAAAATAAAATTATATATAAGCAGTGAGAAAAAGAACAGCAAATAAAAGACAAAGAGGCACTGACAGAATATTTTCAGATGTTCTTGTTGGAAGGTTTATTAATTGTATTATGTATGACGGCTTGAAGCAGAAGGCTGAAAGAGTTGTATATGACGCATTTGATATAATAAAGGAAAAGCTTAATACAGAGCCGGTTGAAGTATTCAAAAAGGCTATTCATAATGTTGAGCCTTCACTCGAAGTTCGCTCAAGAAGAGTTGGCGGTTCAAACTACCAGGTTCCCACAGAAGTAAGACCCGAGAGAAGAAAAGCTTTGGCTATAAAATGGATACTTACATATGCAAGATCAAAAGCAGGCAAATCAATGGCAGAAAAGCTTGCAGGTGAATTAATGTCAGCAGCAAACAATGAGGGAAGCGCTGTTAAGAAAAAAGAAGATGTACACAGAATGGCTGAAGCTAACAAGGCTTTCGCGCATTTCAGGTGGTAATCTCTAATCCAATCCTTTACAAAAGGTTAAAGTTTTTTAGATTCACAAATAAAGTAAATAGAATAGAAAGCATATAATAGTTTAATGCCCAGAAAAGTATCATTAGAAAAGACCAGAAATATTGGTATCATGGCTCATATTGATGCCGGAAAGACTACCACTACGGAAAGAATACTGTATTATACCGGTCGCTTGCACAGGATGGGAGAAGTACATGAAGGCGCTGCTACTATGGACTGGATGGAACAGGAAAAAGAGCGTGGTATTACAATTACCAGCGCTGCTACTACTTGTTTTTGGAAAGATCACAGAATTAATATTATAGATACACCGGGTCATGTAGATTTTACAGCAGAAGTTGAGCGTTCTTTAAGAGTGCTTGACGGCGCTGTTGCATTATTCTGCGCAGTTGGCGGTGTTGAACCGCAGTCTGAAACCGTTTGGAGACAGGCTGATAAATACGGTGTTCCCCGCTTAGCGTTTATTAACAAGATGGATAGAACAGGCGCTGATTTTTATCATGTGCTTGATATGATGAAAGATAGATTAAAAGCTAACGTAGTTCCTCTGCAGCTTCCTATCGGTTCGGGGGATATATTTGTCGGACAGATAGATCTTATAACTATGAAAGCGTTGATATATAATGCTGATACATTAGGACAAACATGGGAAGAACAGGAAATTCCTGCATCACTTGTTGAAAAAGCAAAAGAATACCGTCTGAAACTTCTTGAGTCAGTTTCTGAAGTTGATGATTCATTGTTAACTAAGTTTCTTGATGGTCAGGAAATTTCTCATGTTGAAATAATGAAGGTGTTAAGAGAAGCTACAATTAAAGCGAAGATCATTCCCGTTCTTTGTGGATCTTCATTTAAAAATAAAGGTGTACAGTCTTTGCTTGATGCTGTTCTTGATTATCTTCCGACACCAAAAGATATTGGTGAAGTATGGGGACATCATATTCACACGGATGACCATATTACCAGGAATATTTCAGATGATGAAAAATTCTCGTCACTTGCATTTAAAATTATGACTGACCCGTTTGTTGGTAAACTTACTTTTTTTAGAGTGTATTCAGGAGCATTAAAAGCAGGGTCTTACACATATAATCCTGTATCAGGTAAAAAAGAAAGAGTTGGAAGGCTGCTGCAAATGCATGCTAACCATCGCGAAGATATTGAAGAAGTATATGCGGGAGATATTGCTGCGGTTATTGGATTAAAGCACACAAAAACAGGTGACACACTTTGCGATGAAGGTGATCCAATTATTCTGGAAAGAATGACTTTCCCGGAACCAGTTATATCTATTGCTATTGAGCCAAAAACCAAGGTTGATCAAGATAGACTTTCTGAATCACTTTCTAAATTAGCAGAAGAAGACCCAACACTTCGTATTTCAACAAACGAAGATACCGGTCAGACAATTTTGGCAGGTATGGGTGAGCTTCACCTTGAAATTATTGTTGACCGCCTGAAACGCGAATTTAAAGTAGAAGCAAATATTGGTAAACCACAGGTTGCCTATAAAGAAACTATTTCAAAGAAAGTTGAGCAGGAAGGCAAGTTTATCAGGCAGTCCGGTGGTAAAGGTCAGTTTGGACATGTTTGGATCACACTTGAGCCGAATGAAAAAGGTAAAGGATTTGTATTTGTAAATAAAGTTGTCGGCGGTTCTATTCCTAAGGAGTTTATAAAACCTGTTGAACAGGGAATTGAAGAAGCTATGAAAAATGGTGTGCTTGCAGGTTATCCTGTTGAAGATGTTAAAGCTACATTATTTGATGGTTCTTTTCATGATGTGGATTCTTCTGAAATGGCGTTTAAGATTGCGGGTTCAATGGCATTTAAAGCAGGCGCTTTAAAAGCCGGTCCGGTAATACTTGAGCCTATTATGAAAGTAGAAGTTACAACTCCGGATGAATATATGGGTGATATTATGGGTGATCTTAGCTCAAGAAGAGGTAAGATAGAGGGTATGAGTCAAAGAGCAGATGCTCAGGTTATCCGCGCAATGGTTGCGCTTTCAGAAATGTTCGGTTATGCGACATCAATGCGTTCAATGACACAGGGCAGAGCAATTTATAATATGGAGTTTTCGCACTATGAAGAAGTTCCGAAATCAATTTCAGAGCAGATCATAGAAAAATATAAAGGTAAAGAATCTGTTGGAGCTTAATTTTTGTAATCCTGAACGATTTACTTCGCTAAAGCGATATAAGAAGTGAAGGATCCATTTAAGATAGAAGAATTGAATTTTGAAGTATGAATAGATTCTTCGTCGCTAAAGCTCCTCAGAATTAAAGCATTAGATTTTTCGTTCTTTAAAATTTTAGGGTCAATCTTTAAATAGATTACTCGTCAATGATCAGGCACATAACGCCGCTTTATAAAATATCTGTTTAAGAAGAGTATTAAACAGATGTTTCCGAATGAACTACTGGGCCAGTAGCTCAGTCGGTTAGAGCGCGTGCCTTATAAGCACGAGGTGGGAGGTTCGATTCCTCCCTGGCCCACTTTAAATTCATCCTGGGCAAAGCGCCTGCCTGCCGTAATGGCAGTTCAGGCAGGAAGGATGTATACTTTGAGACAACTCAATAGAATTAGAGTTTACCCGTTTATACGGAAGTGAAAAGTTTGAAGTTTAATAATAGCTTCAATAATTCAAAGCAAATCAAATTAAAATAATATAAATCATTTTAGGAGATACAATCAAAAATGGCTAAAGAAAAATTCGATAGAAGTAAGCCTCACGTGAACGTAGGAACAATAGGTCACGTTGATCATGGTAAGACAACTCTTACCGCTGCTATCACAATGGCGCTCGCAAAAAAAGGTAAAGCTAAAGTTAGAGCATTTGATTCAATTGATAATGCACCTGAAGAAAAAGCCAGGGGAATTACGATTGCAACTGCTCATGTAGAGTATGAGACAGAAAAAAGACATTATGCTCACGTTGACTGTCCGGGACATGCTGATTATGTTAAAAACATGATAACAGGCGCTGCCCAGATGGATGGAGCTATATTAGTGGTTGCTGCAAATGACGGAGCTATGCCTCAGACAAAAGAGCATATTCTTTTAGCCAGACAGGTTGGAGTTCCAAGAATTGTAGTTTTCCTTAATAAAGTGGATATGATATATGAGCAGGAAAAAACAGCTGATGATGCTGAACTTCTTCTTGAAGTAGTTGAATCAGAATTAAGAGATATTTTAAACGCATATGAATACCCTGGAGATGAAATTCCAATTATTCGTGGAAGCGCATTGAAGGCAATGGAAGCAGCAGTAGTAGAAGGTTCAACTGCTGATGATCCGGGTTTAAAATGTGTTTATGATCTGATGGATGCTGTTGATAGTTATATCCTTGAACCTACTAGAGAGATCGATAAACCGTTCCTTATGTCAGTTGAAGATGTATTCTCAATCACAGGACGCGGCACAGTTGCTACAGGCAGAGTTGAAAGAGGAAAATGCAAAATGGGTGAGGAAGTTGAACTTATCGGACTTGGACAGCATAAGAAAACTGTTGTTACAGGTATCGAAATGTTCCAGAAAGAGCTTGAAGAAGGTTTAGCCGGTGATAATCTGGGTATGCTTTTAAGGGGTGTTGATAAGAAGGATATTGAAAGAGGAATGGTTATTGCAAAACCGGGTTCTATTACTCCTCATAAAGTATTCAATTGTCAGGTTTACGTTCTTTCAAAAGAAGAAGGTGGCCGTCATACACCGTTTTTCGGCAACTACAGACCACAGTTCTATTTCAGAACAACTGACGTTACAGGTATTATGAATTTACCTGAAGGTGTTCAGATGGTTATGCCGGGTGATAACGTTGACAACCTGAAAGTTGATCTCATTACCCCGATAGCTATGGAAGAAGGATTAAGATTCGCTATCCGTGAAGGCGGAAGAACCGTTGGCGCAGGTGTTGTAACTAAAATTATTGAATAATAAATAAGGTCATAATTAAGGCAGGTATAGAATAATTTGGCAACACAGAAAATAAGGATAAAATTAAAGTCATACGACCACAGGCTAATTGATAAGTGGACTGACAGGATCATTAAGACAATTAAATCTACCGGTGGAGTGGTATCGGGTCCGATACCGCTTCCTACCCGGAAAGCTATTTACACCGTTCTTAGATCACCGCATGTAGATAAGAAATCAAGAGAACAGTTTGAGATAAGGTCACATAAAAGAGTGATCGATATACTGAACTCGAATAAAAAAACAGTTGATGCGCTGACCAAACTGGATCCACCGGGCGGCGTTTACATTGAAATAAAAACATAAGCAAAGGATACGTAGAAACCAATGAAAGGTTTATTAGGAAAAAAATTAGGCATGACTTCAGTTTTCACTGAGGACGGATCATGTGTGCCATGCACATTAATTGAAGCTGGTCCTTGTTACGTTACTGCTGTTAAAACCAAAGATAGCGACGGTTACTCCGCATTGCAGCTTGGTTTTACCGAAAGAAAAGAAAAACGTTTAGCCAGGCCAACTGTACAGAATTTCAAAAAGAAAAATCTTCCAATTTTAAGGTTCCTTAAAGAAGTAAGAGATTTTGAAAATGCTGAAGACTTCAAGGTTGGTGATATTATCAATACAGATCTCTTTAAAGAAGGTGAACTTGTAAAAGTTACTTCTAAAAGCAAAGGTAAAGGCTTCCAGGGTGTTGTAAAAAGACACGGTTTTGGCGGAGGTTCATCTACACACGGACAGAGCGATAGACAAAGAGCGCCGGGTTCTATCGGTGCAAGTTCTTACCCTTCAAGAGTATTTAAAGGTCAAAGAATGGCAGGCCGTATGGGCGGTGATCAGATCAGTATCCGTAATTTAAAAATTATTAAAATTATTCCTGAATCAAACTTAATGTTAATAAAGGGCGCGGTCCCTGGAGCAATTTCAGGTATTGTAGAAATTTATAAGGTGAAATAAAGATGCAATTAAGCGTATATAAAATTGACGGAACAGAAACTAAGGAAATGATAGATCTTCCTTCAGCTATATTTGAAATTGAACCGAATCATCATCTTATCTACCAGGCTGTGAGAACATATCTTTCTAACCAGAGACAGGGTACTCATAAAACCAAAGGAAGAAGTGAAGTTAGAGGCGGTGGTAAAAAACCATTTAAGCAAAAAGGCAGAGGAACAGCCAGAGCCGGTACAACCAGGTCGCCAATTTGGGTTGGCGGAGGTTCAGTTCATGGACCTGTTCCGCATACTTATAAGCTTTCTATGACAAAGAAATCAGCACATCTTGCCAGGAAGAGCGCATTAAGTCTAAAAGCCAAAAACGGTGAAATTATGGTTGTTGAAGATATTAATTTCGAAAAACCTAAGACAAAAGATTTTAGTTCTATTTTAAAGAACCTGAAGCTTGAAGGTAAAAAAGTTCTGGTACTAACCGTTAAGGATAACGATAATATATATAAATCAGGCAGAAATATTACAAAGGTTAATGTTGTTAATGCATCTAATGCAGCAACTTATGAACTTGTTAATAACCAGTTGATACTAATTCAGAAAAGCGCAGTTGAAGAGCTTTGTAAACCTTTTTTAAAGTAAACATTTTATTAAAAGATTATAATACAAGACCATGATTAGAAGTATTTTAACAAAACCTATTATTACCGAAAAAATGACTTTGCTTCAGGAGCAGAAAAATCAGTATGCTTTTGAAGTTGATATCAATGCCACAAAAGTTAACATTAAACATGCTATCCAAAGCAAATTTAATGTAAAAGTTGATAGTATCAGAACAATTACTACAAAAGGCAAACGCAAGTCTCAGTTCACAAAAAGAGGCAAATATGAAGGTTACAGGTCTACCAGGAAAAGAGCAATTGTTACTTTAGCTAAAGATAATAAAATTGATCTTTTCGAGACCACTACATAATCTAACCTGATTTTTAGATAACTTTTTTCAGGTGTCTCTCATCCCCAAAACTTTTTTATAATTTAAACATTTTTAACAGCCTATGAAAATTGGTAAACAATTTACTAATAGGGAATCCCAATCAATTGATAAGTATTTACAGGAGATAGGGAAAGTAGAACTTCTGGATGTTGAAGAAGAAATTGACCTTGCGAAAAAAATTAAATACGGCGACGAAAAGGAAAAGCAGAAAGCACTTGAAAAGCTTACCAAAGCTAACTTAAGATTTGTTGTAAGTGTTGCAAAACAATACCAGAACCAGGGACTTTCTCTTGGTGATCTTATTAATGAAGGCAACCT
>JANPBV010000162.1:0-8977 GCA_031430615.1 Ignavibacteria bacterium
GGGCAAATTACAACATCAGCTCCCAATGCCTGAAGGTATCTGCGTTTTTCTACCGATACTTTTTCTGTCATAGTAAAAATACATTTGTAGCCTTTTATAGCTGCTGTAAGCGCAAGTCCGATACCTGTATTACCGCTTGTAGCTTCTATGATAGTTCCGCCGGGCTTTAATAGTCCGCGTTTCTCGGCATCTTCAATCATTGCAAGACCAATTCTATCCTTAACGCTTGCGCCTGGGTTCATCGATTCCATCTTTGCGAAAATCTGAGCTTTAATATCTTTTTTAAAATGGTTAAGCTTTACTAAAGGGGTTTTACCAAATAACTCGAGAATACTGTTTACTACTTTCATTTTAAATTACCGCTTTCATCAAATTCTAAAAATAGATTATTATTTATGTGAATCATCATTTTTGTAAATATCGGGTGACCACAATTCCATGCATCTCTTGGGAGCGTGGAATTTTTGAAATCCAAACTTTGAATATAACTCCTGCGCATCACGGGTCAATAACATCCACCTGCGGAAACCCTGCAATTCCGGGTGTTTTAATATAAATTCCATCAAATGCTTTGATAAACCTTTACCGCGATGACCTTCCAGTACAAATACATCACCAAGGTAGGCGAATGTAGCTTTATCGGTTACGACTCTTGCAAATCCAATCTGTTGGCTTCCTAAATAAATTCCGAAGCATTCAGAATTCTCAATTGAGCGTTTTAGTATATCAAGTGGAATACCCTGAACCCAATATGAATCATTGGATAAGTAATTATGAATTACTTCAATATCCAGTCTAGCTTTATCTGTGGAAAATAAATAATTGTCTTTGGTTTCTTCGATGATCATTCAAACTTCAATTATGCATAGAATAATTTGCCCTTAGGCTCAGGGATTTCTCTACCATCTTCTGTGGCAACTTCAATCCACATCTTAGCAACTTGAGCAATATTTACAATTGCTTCTTCATAAGTTTTCCCATCAGACATACACCCGTGTAGTTCAGGCATTTCAGAGATAAAGCAATCATCCTCAAAGCTCCAATAAATTAATATTTCATATTTCATTTTCAAAAGCTTCTGGGACTACTTCCTTCACTTCGTTCAGTAAGTCAGGAAAGTTCCGGTTTTGGGTTCAATTTTCCCACGCCCTAACGTTTAAAAAACCTAAAGGTCGTGGTTAATGCAAACTTACTATTTACACTTAACATTTATACACTCAATACACTCAAAACTTACAACGGCCGCATTAACGGGAATAACAAAACATCTCGTATTGACTGTGAATTTGTGAGAAGCATAACAAGCCTGTCTACACCAAGTCCGACACCCGTTGTAGGCGGCATACCGATCTCAATAGCTCTTAAGAAATCCTCATCTAATGGGTGGGTTTCTTCTTCGCCTCCCCTGCCGCGCTCAACCTGCTCTTCAAGTAATGAGCGCTGTAAGATAGGGTCATTGAGCTCTGTGTATGAATTGCCAAGCTCCCATTTATTTATATACGGCTCAAATCTTTCAACAAATATCACCTGTTCAGGGTCTTTTCTCATTTCTTCAAGCTGCTGCATTGAATATTCCCTGAGTGGCTTACAAAGAGGTGTTGAATCTATCGGGTGATCCAGAATAAATGTAGGCTGCACTAAACTCTCTTCGCAAGTCTCTTCGAACAGAGCAGAAATTAGCAATCCTTTGCTGTGCGATATCTTGGGGTCATATGCAATATTTTTATCCTTCATATATTGAATGATATCAGCTTTCTTCATACTCAGCACATCAATGCCGTTTTTTTCTGCAATAGCATCAGTCATTCTAAGTCTTTTCCATGGGCGCCCGAAATTTATTTCAGTGCCCTGATAATCGACATTAGTTGTACTGTGTACGGAATGGCAGGCATTTTCAACAACTTCTTCGAATAGATTCATGCTGTCATTATAATCACCATAAGCCTGGTACCACTCAACCTGCGTAAATTCAGGGTTGTGTGTTCTATCAATGCCTTCATTGCGGAAATCTTTTACAAACTCATATACCCTATTGAATCCACCAACGACAAGCCTTTTTAAATACAGCTCGTTTGATATTCTGAGATATAATGGGATATTCAGCGCGTTATGGTGAGTTGCAAATGGTTTTGCGTTTGCGCCGCCGTAAATTGATTGCAGTGTAGGTGTTTCAACTTCAAAGAAATTATATTTTTCTAAAGTACGTTTTATGGAGTGAATTATCTTTGTTCTTTTTATGAATGTCTCTTTAACATGATCATTAACAATGAGGTCAATATATCGCTGTCTGTAGCGAAGCTCAACATCAGCAAACGCATCATGGATAATTTTCTCGCCGTTCTCTGAAGTTTCTTCCTTCACAACGGGAAGCGGCTGAATTGTCTTTGTAAGCAGCTCGAAAGTTGTTGTGTGTACAGATACCTCACCCATTTTTGTTCGAAAAACAAATCCGTTTACACCAATAATATCACCAATATCCAAAAGCTTAAACACTTTATACAGCTGCTCGCCAACATCGTTCTGTCTGATGTATATCTGAATCTTGCCCGTATCATCTTTTATCTGGAAAAAACTTGCCTTACCCATTTTCCTTATTGCCATAATTCTGCCTGCAACAGAAATTAATTTCAGCTTATTCGCTTCTGTTTCAGCTTCATCAGCCGGGTCCTTAAATGAGCTTAATATCTCCGCTGAGTTCGCAGTAACATCAAACCTGTGCGGATATGGGTTAACACCAAGTTTTTTAATCTCTTCAAGCGCTAATATGCGGTTTTTTACCAGATCGTTAGTTTCCTGCAAATAGTTATAGTATTTAAATTTATAAATATTTTTTTAATTCTTCTACGGTTATACATGCTTGCTGAATAATTGATTTTAGGGTCTTAATTCTGAGGTCTCTGTTATGAAAAGGGACTGTTACAAATTGCTCGTTTCTTTTTAAATGAATATGACTGCCGGAACGTCTTATAACTTCAAAACCCATTCTTTTCAAAGCGTTAATAACTTCCTTCGGCTTAGAAACAGGGTATTTAGGCATATTCGAATAAATTCATATTAACTTCAATTTTAAACAAATCTATTATCTCACTTTTATTGAGAATCGGATTATCCTCATCAGGAACCCATCTTTCAAAAGGTAATTTATTAATAATAGAAAGTTCTAAGTAATCTTTTACAGCTTCTGATAAATTCTTTTTGGACTCTTCCAATGTTTCACCTTCTGAAGCAACATTCAATTCTATACATAAAGAACAAAAAATATTTTCTTCCATTGTTACAACCGCATCGAAGAAAGAGCGCTCTTCACTAACATTAAATTCGAAATTAGGTTCGATTTCAATTTCAATTTTTTCCATATTTATTAATTTTTTAGATATAACTTCAACTTTTCAATACTTACTTTTATCCTATCTTCAATTCCCATATCCATATATAAAACCTGACCGGTATGAAAAGCTAATTGCTCAATTATTTCAGTTACATCATAACAAGCATTCTTAAGTGAAATTAATGAAATAGATAGACCCATTGGAATAAAATGTGTTAATTGGTTTCGAACATTTTCTGTCAACCATTCCACATTTAGCCACTGCTCTTCACTTAGTGAAATTGCTTTAGAATGAATGTACCTTGCCATCCACATCTCTTTATCTTGTACTCTAGCTAAAGCAGTCCAAAAACCTATTAATTTTTCTTTTCTTTTTCTTTGTTTTCCTGAAGCTTTGAATTGAGGTTCCCCATCAATGAACTCCCATTGAATTGTATAGCCAGGACTATTATTTCTTGGTATTCTTTTGGACTTCTTCCATCTTTCATTACCTTTTTGAAAGTAATTATCTTCATCATCATTGTATCCGTTTGCTAATACCTGATGAAAATTACCACCCTCCAAATTAATAGCGCAAAACATATACAGGGCATGGTGCAAAGAAAAAACTATCCACTTCCATTTTAGATTATCATTTCTCTCAAAATACGATACGGTGGTCTCTAAAGAATCAACAGCATTTTCGACAGCATCAACATACATTGACTTAGCATCAGTTCTATTCCAATCATAATATGTTTCAGTAGTCATATTTAAAAAATCAGTCTATTCTTTATTATCAGATATCTGTTCAGAAATATTTTCGAGTTCTTTAGATATACTTTCCATAACATCGGAGCCCGAAGCCGGCTGCTTTTTTTGTTCTACTGCGGTTTTTTTAAGCTTATCTTTTTGTTTTTTCTTCTTCTTACCGCCTTTTTTACCCTTCTTTTCTTTCTTTACCGGTTCCTCACCATCAGGCGCTCTTTCAACTTCAGGTTTCCTGAATACCGGCTGTTTAGGGGTAGCAAGTTTCTTTGCTTCAATAAATTCTTCCTCGGTTAAATATCTCCACTCACCCGGCTTTAAGTTATCAAGTCCAATTCTAGCATACTCAACGCGTTTAAGCCTTTGCACTATGTAACTAAGCGCTTCAAGCATTCTCCTTACCTGCCGGTTCCTGCCTTCGTGGATGGATATCCAGATATTCTGATCGCCAGTGTTGGGTATTAATCTTACCTTAGCCCTTGAGGTGGGTCTGCCATCTATCATAATTCCCTCGCGCAGCTTTTTCATATCATTTTCTTCCATCGGCTTATCAAGCTTCGCGAAATATGTTTTAAATATCTTATGACGCGGATGCATCATCATATTCGAAAACTCGCCGTCGTTGGTAAGAAGCAAAACGCCGTCTGTATCGTAATCCAGTCTGCCAATAGGGTACAGGCGGGTATTAAGACCAATAAGATCCATCACGGTGGGTCTGCCTTTATCGTCGTGAGTGGTAGTTACATAACCTCTTGGTTTAAAAAGGACAACATAGATAAACTCTGTCTGGGGCTTTACTTTTTCCCCGTCAACCTTCACTACATCTTTTTCCGGGTTAACTTTTGTCCCCGGTTCTGTAACAGTCTGCATGTTTACTGTAACCCTTCCTGTAAATATAAGTTCATCTGCTTTTCTTCTTGCGGTTACACCCGCATTTGAAATAAATTTATTTAGTCTTGTAAGTTTTGTATCATTGCTGTTTTCCTGATCTGAATAATCTTCTTCATTTTCCCCGTCTTTTCTGCCGCTAACTCGTGCCATCTTCACTGCTTTCATTATTATTCATAATTTCTGTATTATCTTCTTCGCTGCCTGCGACTAAAACACCTTCATCCGTTACACTGGTGCTGCTATCACCGGTTGTATTTAATTCGTGAATATTAACCGTCTCATTTACTTCATCTGTATTTTTTTCGGTTATAAGTTTTGATGCCACATTCCCATCTGAAACCATTTTTTCCCTGATATGGTTTATCTCCTCGTAGAAATCTATATCTGACTGCGATACACCATCCGGGGGACTGGATTGAATAATTTCTTCAATTGCCTTAAGATGCGGCAGGTCAGCAATATCGTTAATGCCAAGATACTCAAGCAGGTTATCGGTGGTACCGTATAACATTGGTCTGCCAACAACTTCAGCTCTGCCCTTTATAGTGATAAGATCTTTTTCAAGCAGAGAGCCTATAATATAGTCTACATTAACACCGCGGACTGCTTCCATTTCACTTTTTGTTATTGGCTGGTTATATGCTATAATTGCCAGTGTTTCAAGGGCTGATTGTGAAAGCCTTCTTCTTAATTTCTCTTTGTTCAGCTTTGCCAGCCATGGCGCGAATTCATGCTTAGTCGCAAACCTGTATGCGCCTGCTACCTGTATCAGGTTAAATGAATAGACATCAGAACTGTATTTTTCGATAAGCTCACCCACCGCTTTTTCAATATTACGGATATCCGAAGTAACGCCTGTTTCGGATTTTTCCTGATTGATGATATCTTTCATCTGTTTTAACGTAAGTGGTCTATCTGATGAAAAGATCAAAACCTCTACAATTTTTTTTATGCCGTCAAAGTTCATTTATGGTATTATATTGTTATAAAACTTAAATTTAGATAAAAAACGAGATACCACACTCGGGTAAAGCAAAATTAGAGGTGCAATAGAATACGAATATAATAAAGGTTTTTAGCTAAATAAAGAGCAAAATGCAAAAAACTTAATTAAAACTTGAAGTTTCTATAATGCCTTCTTCCGGCAATTCCGCTATTTTAAATACAAGAAAATCAGTTAAGGATTCATTGATTTTTATGCCAATAACGCCATTTTTAGCCATTTCGAGTATTGCTATGAAAGTTACAACTACCCGTATTTTTTCCATTCCTATTATCATGCCAAGAAATGACACATATTCACTATTAGTACACAAAGCATCTACAAACTCTATCTGCTCATCTATCGAAACATTCATCCTTGTGATGTTATGTATCACTTCTTTGGGCTGATGCTCCATTGCAAATTTATAAGCTTTTATAAGGTTATATAATGTTAGGTTCTGAATGGAAACATCTTCTTCAATGGCATCATCAATTTTATAATCGCCGTCAAAATCGCTGCGGTAGAAAACTTTTCTCTGCTCTTCTTCAAGATTCGCAAACTCAACTGATGCATCTTTGAATCTCTTATACTCAAGCAGCCGTTTAACAAGCTCATACCTCGGGTCTTCTTCCTCTTCGGTAATTTCATCGGGCTTAAAGAGCATCATCCTGGCTTTTATCTGGATTAAGGTTGCAGCCATTAGTATGAATTCGCTGGCAAGCTCAAGATCAAGCACCTGGATATAATTCACATACTCGCAGAATTCATTGGTAATCTTTGATATGGGGATATTGTGAATATCAAGCTCATCCCGCTGGATAAAGAAAAGCAGCAGGTCTAATGGTCCTTCGAATTCATTGAGCTTTATTCTGTACATATGTGCGAATATAAAGGTTACATTTTAGAATTTAAATGCAGTAATATAATTAAGACTACAAAAGTCTTATAATATTTGATAGATCCATTAAGTATGAAAGTTAAGGAATAATTAGTAATATTTGAACAGACTTTTGTAGTCTTATGACGAGATTGCTTCGTCTGTGCCATAGGCAGGCGTAGCGTTTACGCTCCTCGCAAATATATCCAGTATAACAAACAAGGGGCTCCAGCCCCTTGTCCTTGATACACTTCTCTCCGTCCTAAACTCCTCCTCGCGAATGCGGGGATTGGGACGGAAGTTTCATACGAAACTCCTGCTTCGTGATAATAATACAGACTTAACATTCCCAAGCCGGAGCTTGGGAATGAGAAAGAACCCTGCTCCCCTCTCCATTTAGGAGAGGGGTTGGGGGTGAGGTTAAAACTACTTCCCTAAAATAAACCTAAATCCTGCATATAACTCCCTGCCTTTTGTTGGTCCCCATATGAATGATGTATCAAAATACGGACCGAAGGGGTCATCTGCTGAGATTATCGGGTTATCCTGCTTAAAATTCAGAATATTTTCAACACCCGCGTAAAACTCAACATACTTGAAGTTCTTATTTAGCTGAAAGTTTATCAAAGTATATGGCTTTGATTCTGAAGACAATTGGTACTGCACCGGGTTTGATGCCGTTGAAGGCAAACGCTGTTTGCTGAACCAATTAAGTCCTGCGCTTACCGCCCATGAATTGCTTGTTGGCGTATATGAAAATGTTGCAAGCACTCTATGTTTGGAGTTGAATGGCTGATCGTATCTTATGCCGTCTTTATCGTATTTAAGATCAATGAATTTATAAGCCAGTTTAAGATCTATATTCCTTAATACTGTAAGACTGATCTCGCTTTGCATTACATTTGAAAATGCCTTACCCCTCAGGTTTGCAAATATTACTTCCCTTGGGTTACTGTCATAATCAGGGATTATCTTATTGCTGAAATCAGTTCTGTAGTAATCAATATTTATACTGCCTGAATATCCTTCACCGCCGAAGTAGAACAGCATATCAGCGCCGTAGTTTAATATCTTCTCGGGTTCCAGGTTTTCGCTGATAACGATATTCCTTGAGCTTGCAAGCAGGCTTGAATACTCGCTGAACAGGTTTATTGTCCTGAACCCTGTACCAACTGATGCCCTGAAAACAAGGGTCTTAACAGGCTGGTAGCGGAATAATGCTCTTGGGGTTACTATAATCTTGTGTACATTATGATAATCAAATCTTATACCTGTCATTAAAGAAGCTTTATCTTCGAGGAGGCTTAATGAATTTTCAGCAAACATACCGGGTATGGATTCTTTTTTGATATAATTGCCCGCATATGTTTTACTGGTTGTATCTTCAAATTTTACAAGCTCATCTATATTAAGGTATTTGTAACTTAAGCCCGTCTTTAAATAACTCCTTGGCATAATTTCAAATTCATAAAAGCTCATAGCAGAAAAATTCGTTTGTTTGGCATCATATTTTGTAATTCCATAGTAAGAACCCTGGTCATAATATGATGATGCAAGGTAAAACTTCATTCCGCTTGTTTCGGTGAACTGTTTGCTGAACCTTGAATACCCTTCAGCAGAATTGATCTTTATCGTTTGTTCGTATAATCTTTGACCTGGAGTTTGAACAGTACCTGATGTTTCAGTATCTTTTTGTCCACCGATTCGTTTTTCATTCCAATACCTGCCTGCAATATTGAATTCAGTTTTCTTTTCAGTATCAGCAAAGTTCCATTTATTATAAAGCACATATCTGGTTGTTAATGGGTTATCAAGGAAACTATCTCCGTTATCATCCATTGAATTTGATTTCTGCACAGTGTGCAATGTTAAAATGTTGTTCCATTTTTTCGTGAGTGAATTTCCAAAATTAAGATTAAATTGCTTTTCCAGCCCACTGTTCACAAAACCGTTTATAAGAAGCCTATCGGAATTTTGATAGTCCTTTAAAATCACATTCATAATTCCACTAATTGATTCATATCCCTGTATCACGGAATTAGATCCCTTTGAAATTGTAATTTTATCAATAGACGTTCCGGCAATACTCGAGATGCCGTATTTAACGTTTAAACCGGACATAAGAGGCATGTTATCTATCAATAGCTGG
>JANPBV010000163.1:0-5277 GCA_031430615.1 Ignavibacteria bacterium
TATGATTTCTATGCTGATTCCAATAAACCCGGTGTGAATAAACTTGATACCATAAAATTATCTTCACAAATTAGATTATACAGAGAAAACTTTCCGAATGCAGTAATTATCATATACCCGCACTGGGGAAGCAATTATAAACCTGCTAGTGATATTCAAATGTCATTTGCTCATAATTATATTAATTCCGGCGCTGATTATGTAATAGGGCATGGTGCGCATACAATTCAGGAAGCAGAATTGTACAATGGTAAATGGATATTTTATAATATTGGCAATTTTATTTTTAACGCTCCGGGAAGGTACAAAACTAAATCAGCAAAACCATATGGTTTGATGTTAAAACTTGTTATAAGTGATAATTACAGAAAATTCGCTGTTTATCCTATTTACATAAATAATCTTGAAACTGACTATTGTGTAAGAAAGCTGGACGAGATTGAGTTAAATGAACTTACAAAATTTCTTTTTAAGGATAATACCAATTTTAAAATTGTGAACAGGCAATTTATTGAATTAATGAATTAATCTTGTAAAAAGTAGTTTTAGACTATTTAATAAACGTATTTTTATAAATTTTGATGAGAAACTCAGGTTTTTTTTATAAATTCAATAAATCCTTGATTGATTCCTTTTATTTTTAAAATCGTTTAAAAAGTAATATATAACGTATTTAAAGTAGTAATAAACATTACTTATTGGAATAATATTAACTTTTTTATTGTTGTATATTTAAATAAGTTGTATATAAATCTGAACTTTAATCTAATATTACGTATATGAAGAGGTATTTTTCGTTTTTTATCGTTATCACATTTTTATCCTTATCATTTTTATCATTCAAATCAACTGAAAATAAAATTGGTACAATGCTTGGAAAAGTCCTTGAGACAAATAGCCTTGCGGGCAAAAACAACGAAAACTATGTTGTCTGGGTTTATTTAAAAGATAAGGGACCCAATGCAATGGCAAAACTTAACGATCCGTTATCAATTGTATCTCAAAAGTCTCTTGATAGAAGATTAAAAGTAAAATCCGCCGGTGAACTTTTAGATTACACTGATATTCCGCTATACCAGGATTATGTTAATACAGTTGCCGGTAACGTTACTAAAGTTAGGCATGGCATAAAATGGCTGAACTCAATGAGTGTTGAAGTAACACGTGAGCAGATAAATACTCTTTCTCATTTTGATTTTGTTACCAAAATAGAACTTGTTGAAAAGTTCAGAAAAAAACAGTCTGACCCTGAAATATCATCTGATATGAGCCCGGTATTTATTAATCCAACCGATGACCCGCTTGTTGATACATTAAGTTATGGAACAGGGAATGCCATCATTCAGATAACGCAAATAAAAGTGAACCTTGTGCATAACCAGGGAATTAAAGGTCAGGGTATTATGATAGCCAGCTTTGATGCGGGATTTTCGAATCTTACCCACGAAGCTTTTACAACTTACCCGATGAAAATTCAGACTACATACGATTTCCAGAATAATACTCCAACATTAACGGGACACTCTCACGGTACAGCTACATTATGTCTGGTTGGCGGCTATAAACCGGGTAAAATGGTCGGACCTGCATACGGCTCTACGTTTATACTCGGCAGAACAGAAGTTGACCCTACAGAAAGACCCGTTGAAATGGATAACTGGATTCGGGCAGCGCTTTGGGCTGATAGTTTAGGCGCAGATATAATTACAAGCTCACTTGGTTATTTGGAATTTGATCCCGGCTATACAAGCTATACATGGCAGGATATGAACGGTAATACTCTTCCTATAACTATAGCGGCTGATCTGGCGGTTAACAAAGGAATTATTGTAAGTAACTCAGCAGGTAATAACGGAAGCAGTACACATAATACTCTTGGTGGTCCCGCAGATGGTGACAGTGTATTTACTATAGGCGCAGTTGGTTCAAATGGTTTAAGAGCAAGTTTTAGTTCGATTGGACCAACAACAGATAATCCGCCCAGAATAAAACCTGATGTAATGGCAATGGGCAATGGAAATTATTATGCATCTACAACAGGCAATAACTATTCTAGCGGAAGTGGTACTTCGTTTTCATGCCCACTCACTTCAGGTGTATGTGCGCTGGTGCTATCGGCAAATAAGAATTTAACTCCTTTGCAGGTAATGGGAATATTAAAGAAATTTGCAAGCAATTCAAACTCACCAAACAACTTGATGGGTTGGGGAATTATAGACGCATCACTTGCAGTTGATTCAGCCAGAAAACTTGATAACACAGCGCCGGTAATACTTCATACACAGCCTTTTACGACGACTGCGCTCAATACAGCAATAACAATGAGGGCAAAAATAACTGATAACGGTATTATCAGGAACTGGACTAATGAAGCCCCATTACTATATTACAGAAAAAGTACAGATGGCGGCTCAACATGGTCAGCTTTTGCATCTGTGAATTATTCAGCTTTAACTCTGGATACATTTTCTTTTGTTATCCCCGGAAGCGTTAACGGTACAACTGTTCAGTATTATTTTGCCGCGCAGGATATAGCTCTGCCAACACCAAAAATGTCTACTCTTCCTGCAGGCGGAAGCGGTATAACACCGCCTGGCTCAACAGCGCCGCCTACAAGGTTCCAGTACACTGTTGGTCTGGTTGGAATTGAACCAGTATCTAATGAAGTACCTAAAGTTTACAAGCTATATACAAATTATCCAAATCCATTTAACCCGGTAACTAAGATAAAGTTTGATATAGTAAAAAATACAAATGCTAAGCTTTTTATTTATGATATCTTAGGCAGAGTAGTTGAAACACTTGTAAATGGTGATTTATCTGCAGGAAAGTATGAAATAAACTTCGATGGTTCATCATTTTCATCAGGTGTATATTTCTACAAACTTGTTACCAATAATTTTGTTGATGCGAAAAAGATGTTGATGGTTAAATGACAAATGTCATTTAACCAGAAATCCCGTCCTGACTCGTTTTCGAGTTTGCGGGATTGAAGAAAAAATAAGGATCATTTAATCGATAATCCCGATTTTTCGGGGCTGATGATAAAATGAAATGTTAAATGTTACACGTTAAATGATTAAAGTATAATAAATAATGTAACAAAAACCCCCGCAAGTTAGCGGGGGTTTTTTAGTTTATTAAATTACTTTATCAAAACCATTTTCTTAACATCTTTAAACGTACCTGCATCTAATGAATAGAAGTAAATACCGCTCGCAAGATTTGAGCCATCAAAATTTACTTCATATCTACCTGCATTTTTGTATTCATTACTTACTAATTCTGCCACAACCTGCCCTATTGCATTGTAAACTTTTAGGGTTACAAATGTATTTTGGGGCAGTTCAAATTTTATTGCTGTGGCTGGATTGAACGGATTTGGATAATTTTGTTTCAAACTGAAACTCTCAGGTGTTTCATTATTTGATTGATTTGGACTATCAGGAATAATTGAATGACCTTTTATTGAAACAAAATCGGAAGGAACCGATTCATCGTCATACTTATCTACTGCAACAATCTTATATCTGTAATAGGTATCATTACCGCCTTGACCTAATAAATTGCAATAAATAATTGTGCCGTTCAGGACATTATTATCTATGAAATTTGCGGTATCATCAGGTGTATGATCATTATAAGTAGCGAGATAGCTGTAAGAAAGCGGAGCTATAGAGGGATTTGTTGAAATTGCGCGGTATATTTTATATCGTTTGTAAGAATCTAATGATACTGTTCTAACCATATCCGGCTCAAGATTGTTATCCCAGGTAATTCTAGGAAATCCAAAGGTGCCATTGCAATTATATAATTCAACAGACCTGTAAAGCATTGGTTTTGAAGGTGGAGTTGCTTCAAGAATTTCATCTTCTGTATAACCCCCTACACCTACTTTATAAATATTCAGGTTTGCAGTATTACTGCTCATTGACCCAAGATAAATAAAGATGCCGCTATTTTCATTATCCCAGTCAACAGTTGAAGGACTTGAATACGGTGAAAACACTTCATTATAGCCTACTTTCCATGCATCCCATCTATCTCCTTTGAATTCCCTTGAAGTCCAGTTTTCTTCAGTATTCGTATATACTCTATCTGTGCCAGTACCGTATTGCTGTGTTTGTTTTTTACCTGTACTAAACCATTTTACATGATTTAAACCGGAAATATTTTTACTTACATTTTTACCATCTCTGGTAATCAGGCTGTTAGAATTTGGGCTAGGGTCGTTAATATCAAACACAGGTTCTACTTTTGAAAATACAGGTAACCATGCATTACTTGGATCCCAATCAGGAGCATCATTACTATTATGTTCCCAATTCCATAAACCATCTGCGCACTCCTGGTCTATATGTATTCCCCAGGGATAGCCGCTGCCAATTTCACCTGGATATGCATGATAGATATAAATACCTTTTCCATAATCTGATTGATTTCCAAGGTCAAAATATGGGTTATCGTGACAGGTATCGCCCCACATAATTTTATCATAAGATGATTCCTTTTGCCTGTTGGCTATTATGAAAAATTCATTCCTTTCAGAACTGCCAATAGGAACTTTCAACATTTCAGAGCCTGTGCTTCTTGAAGTCCAGTCGCCAACACTATGGGTTACATCTGTAAAATCAGCCTCTACCGGTGACTGATAATCTAACCTCATTAGCTCGTATGGACTTAAATATTCTTCAAGACCCCAGTAATTGTTGACCTTAGAATACGCCTGGTGATACTCAAAATAATGCCCATATCCAAAAAAATAATGCCCGTGTTCATGCTCACTGAAGCTTACGGTTGCCCATTTTGGCATTGGGTCATAGAGAACACCATTTCCGCAACCTCCGGGTGATATTTGGAAACCTGTGCCTGTTTCAGATATTGATGACTGAATTTTGATCTCATTTCCTCCAAAGTTGTAAACAGTATGTCCGCCTGTATGAGAGCACATATCATGGACACCATTAGGACGGAAATAACCCCAGCCCGGTGAATGCTGGCTGCACGGATTGCTTCTTGCGACTATATACATAAAATCAACAAAACCATCGCCTTCACCATACACAAAATTTCCGTTTACTTTTGCCCATTTGTCAAATAACGGCCAATCGGAACCAATTTCAGTTGCTAAAGCATCAAATAAATCTTCCATTGCCTGTGGTAAGTTGCCGTTATTTTCATACCAATCCACATCATGAGGGAGAACAACATGAACTTCCTGTCCCACTAAATGTAGTTTTCCGCGTGATACTTCCATCCAGTAATCGCTTAGGGTCG
>JANPBV010000164.1:0-6456 GCA_031430615.1 Ignavibacteria bacterium
AGCAAAATTGCAGGTTATTAACTATAGAAGTGATTTAGAGCTAAACAAGGCAGAGATAAACAAGCTAAACAGTAAGCTTACTGAATTAAACGGCGGAAAACTTGTATTATTTGCAGATACAACTTATCCTGCTGTAATTGCTTTAACGGATTTTATTAATCTTGAATCGGAAATTGAATTAACAGACCCGGTATTAAAGAGACTTAACCTGCAATATAAAATTACTAAACAGGAAATTAACATCAATAAAGATTTAAGGCTTCCGAAAATTGAACTGGGTTACAGGTATCAGGGATTATTAAATGAAACCTTCAACGGAATACATGCGGGTATTTCAATTCCATTATGGGAAAAGAATTATACTGTCAGGGCTAAAGAGCTTCAATCTCTGTACGCTAAAAGTCTTATAGAAACTCATAAAAATGAGCACTATTATGAGATCAAACAGCTTTATGAACAGTATATTTCACTGGGCGGTACACTTTCAGAAACCAAAGAACTGTTTGCAACAATAAATAATTATGATCTGTATGAAAAAGCTTTCCTGCTTGGCGAAATTTCCTCAATTGAATATCTTATGGAGATAACTTATTACTATTCTATAAAAGATAAGATAAATACTCTTGAAAAAGAATATTATATCTTAAATGCAAAACTATTGAAGCATAAATTATAATTCTGGCTATATAATAGATTGATGAGCTAAAAAACGGCGAAAAATCAGCTATGAAGAAGGAGCTATTGGTTATGTTGAATATTTAAAGGCATTGCAGATAATATATGAGACAAGAACACAATATTTAAACTCAATTTATGATTACAGTAAATCAATAATAAAATTAAAAAAAATTATAGCAGGAGAATTAAAATGAAATTACTAAAGAACAAAATTAAAATACTTCTGGTATTTACTTTTTTGTTTTCAACAGCAATAATTGCAGGATGCTTTGCGAAAGACGACCATACCAAGGATAAACAAACAAAGGAAAAACAAACAAAGGAAAAAAAAGAAGAGCCAAAGGACAAAAAGGAAAAGAAACATGACCATGAGCATAAAGAAGGAGATGGGCATATCCATTGAAATAAACCCACGTCAAATAACATGGGTTTATTTAAAATCTAAAATCCTATACTTCCCGGTGGTGGGTCGCCTGTGGATTGCTTCCTACCGATCGAGCTTACTACAATACAGTTTGAATACGGATGTGGTTCCTGCTGTTAGTTAAGTAATCAGAATTGAATTATAGAAAAGCAGATAAGCTGCTGTACTCGGTTATTTTTAAATATGTTGAATAAATAAATTATTTTTGTTATTATAGTATCAGGATTTCGAAACTGTACGATAAAGCAACTAAAATTATAATGCTTAAAAATATATACGAGTATCATGCCAATGTATGCAAAGTACTGGCGAACCCAAAAAGGCTGGAAATACTGAATTTCCTTAGGAATAATGAATTAACCGTTACTGAACTGGTTAAAAGCATGAAGATCCCTAAATCAAATATTTCTCAGCATCTCACAATTATGAGAGATACGGGCATATTGTACTCCAGAAGAACCGGGAAAAATGTTTTTTATAAAATATCAAATAAAAAAGTAATAAAAGCATTTGATCTGATGAGAGAAGTGCTGATTGAAAACCACTCTAAAAGAAATGAAATTTTAACTAAAGGTTTGAAATAATGGAAACTGGAAAAAAGATCTTGATACTTGGCGGAGGTACAGGAGGAATAGTAACCGCGAATAAACTGGCGAAGTTATTACCCGATGGAAATGAAATTATTTTGATCGAAAAGAATGAACGCCATGAGTTTGCACCTTCATTTCTTTGGTTAATGGCAGGTCAGCGTATGGAACGGGATATTGTGAATAGCGTAGCAAATCTATTAGATAAAAGAGTTGAGATACGATATGAAGAAGTAATTAGTATAGATACCGGACAATCTTCTGTAAAAACCAATGAAAGTACAGTAAAATTCGATTACCTTGTAGTTTCTTTAGGTGCGGAATTACACATTGAGTCTATTCCTGGTCTTCCTGTTGAAGCACATAATTTTTACACCCTTAATGGAGCTAAGAATTTATTTGAAAACTTAAAAAAGTTTAATAAGGGTAAAATTGCAATTGTTATAGCTTCACTGCCATTTAAATGTCCGGCTGCACCTTATGAAGGCGCAATGCTTATTGCAGATTACTACAGGAAAAAAGGAATTAGAAATGATATTGAAATTTGTTTATATACACCTGAACCGTTACCCATGCCGGTAGGTGGTCCCGTACTTGGAAATGCAGTAAAACAGATTATAGAATCCAAAGGTATCAGTTATAGATCACAGCATAAGTTATATGAAGTAGATGGATTTAACCGGAAATTGAATTTTGAGGATCAAAAAAGTTATGAATATGATTTACTTGTTGTAATTCCTCCTCATAAAGCACCTTCTGTAATCCGCCATTCTGAATTAGCAGGTGAAAATGGATGGATCCCGGTTGACCGCTCAACGCTTCAGACTAAATTTCCAAATGTTTATGCTATTGGTGATGCTGTTTCAATATCAATTCCGGGTACGTGGGTTTCAGGCGTTCCAATGAATTTACCGAAAGCAGGTGTTTTTGCTCACCTGCAAGCTGATACTGTAGCACAACGAATTTCAGATAGCATACATGGAATTGATACCAAAAGTGAATTTTGCGGTACTGGTTATTGTATGTTGGAAGCAGGGGAACACATTGCCGGTTTGGCTTATGGCAATTTTTATGGTACACCTGCTCCTGATGTAAAAGTAAAAAAAACCGGATGGCTTTGGCATTTCAGCAAAGTACTATTTGAAAAATGGTGGCTGGCACCAATAGGATTTAAAAAGTCTTTTTATAAACTAACAATAAATTTTGGCAGTAAAATATTTAAAATTCCGGCAAAAATTTAATTCAAAAAAAACAATTAATTAAAAAATGAAATACTTAATTATCATCAATGACGCCCCTTATGGTACCGAAAAGGCATACAATGCATTTAGATTAGCAATGCAGCTTCAAAAAGATAATCCGGAAATTGAAGTTAATATATTTCTGATGGCAGATGCTGCGACCTGCATAATCCAGGGGCAGAATACCCCAAACGGATATTACAATATTGAACGAATGATAAAAGGTGTTCTTTTAAAGGGCGGTAAGATCAGAGTATGCGGTTCATGCGCGGATGCAAGGGGTATTAAGAATATTACTTTAGCGGATGGAATTACAATGAGTACAATGGCAGAACTCACCGAATGGGTTGTTGAATCCGACAAAGTTATCAATTTCTAGAATTTAAGTATAACGGAATATTAAAATCCTATACTGCCCGGTGGTGGGTCGCCTGTGGTTTCACTGCCTTCTGTTGGTGTATATGAGTGTGACATCGAGCATTTCCGTGTAGCGTTCTTTTTCAGGATAAGATCTGTATATGCGGGACATGTTTCATTTGCCAATAGTCCGGTAACAGAACATATATTTGCTTCTTCAACATCAAACGGCATTTCAAAATATTTCAGTTCCATTGTTGTCTGTGGGTCATCGTAAACATACTTCATGAACCTTCCCCATATCGGCGCAGCGGCTCTTCCGCCCTGTCCGTATGAACCGCCGAATTTTATTCTCGGGTCATCAAAGCCAAGCCACACTCCTGCAACAAGCTGCGGCGTGTAACCTACAAACCATGCGTCGGTATAATCCTGAGTTGTGCCTGTTTTACCTGCTGCCGGTCTGTTGAAAAAATTTCTTACTGATGTAGCTGTTCCTTCATTTACAACACCTTCCATCATATCAGCCATAATATAGGCAACACCTTCACTTATCACTTCGCGTGTTTCGGGAATTACTTCTTCAATAATATTACCATATCGGTCTTCAATTTTCAATATTGCATGCGGCTCAACCCAAATACCTTCATTGGGGAAAACACCATATGCGCTTGTCATTTCCAGCGGAGATACTTCACCAACACCAAGCGCAAGAGAGAGTACATTGGGCAGTTCAGAATTAATACCCATTTTATGCGCAAGCTTTATTACCTGGTCAATTGGCGCAAGCTCCATAGCTGTTCTTACGGCTACAATGTTTATTGAGTGTGTTATACCATCGCGCAATGAAACCATTCCGCCTGAACCGCCGCCTTTTGGAGACCATGTTCTGCCGCCTATAACAACACTTAGCGGGTCGTTTGAAATTGTATATGCAGGTGAGTAACCGTTTTCTATAGCGGTAGTATATACAAAAGGTTTGAACGATGAACCGGGCTGACGTTTTATCTGTGTAACATGGTTTAAACCATATTTAAAAGGAAAGTTTGGATTCTGCCCCACCATTGCTTTTATTTCACCTGTTTTAGGATCAATACAAACAAATCCAACCTGTACAGCTATTTCACGCTCTTTTACTTTCTCAACAAAATCATTATCCTGTTTAAGCTTATTATATATCTTCTGCCTGTCTGTATCGGTCTTGGCTTTTTTATACTCATCACTTTGCTTAATGTATTTATCAAGCGCGTCATTTAAAAGGTTACGGTTGCCCTTCCAGTTCCATGTTGAATTAAACGACTTCTGAAAATCCTTTAGCTGGTTGTTAACAGCATCAACTGCATGCTGCTGCATCCTGCTGTTTATTGATGTCGTAACAATTAAGCCGTCGCGGTATATATTGAATCCGTATTTTTCAGCTTTCTTCTCAAGTATCTGTCTTACATATTCGCTGAACTGACCGCCTAAGCCCATACTCTTTTTCTGAATGGTTCTTGGCTGCGCTTTTATTGGATCACTTTTGGCAAGTGTGTAAACTTCTTTTGTAATATAGCCTTCTTCCTGCATGTTGTTAAGCACAATATTTCTTCTATCCATACAGTTTTCAGGATGCTCAATCGGGTCATAATATCCTGAAGGGTTTTTTACCATACCAACAAGCATTGCGCACTCATCAAGTGTTAAGTCAGTTACTGATTTATCAAAGAATGTTTTCGCTGCGGCTTCAACTCCATACGCACCCCTGCCAAAATAAACCTGGTTTAGATAAAGAAGTAGAATTTCTTCTTTGGTATATGTCTTTTCTATCTGAACCGCTGTAATAGCTTCACGAAGTTTTCTTGAAACTGAAACAGTAAAACCAATTTCAGTTCGGTATAGATTTCTTGCAAGCTGCTGCGTGATAGTACTTGCGCCTTCTTTAACAGAAAAACTCATCAGGTTCTTGAACATTGCCTTTACAATACGATCAGCGTCAATTCCCCAGTGTTTATAAAATTTTCTGTCTTCAGTAGCTATCAGCGCGTTAATGAGATCTTTTGGAATCGCGTCAATTGAAACAATAGTTCTGTTCTCAATAAAAAGCTGGTCAATTAGCTCGCCATCTTCGGAATAAATTTTAGTCGCAAGATCTGTCTTAGGATTCTCAAGGCTCGATAGCGGAGGCAAACCCTTAAAGAGAAAACCGCCATATGCAATCACTACAAAAGCAATAATTATCAGTATTAACGCAAATACACTAAACTTACGCGTTGATGAACTTTTCTTCTTTTTCATCATCTTGCGTCTGTAATCGCGGTTATTAAAATACTCTTCGCGCTCTATATTTTTTGTATCTTTTTTCTTTTTTCCGTCAAACATTAATAGCAGTAAAACCTTTAATTTAAATTATTCAAAACGTTTAAGCTCAAAATTTCCATTTAAATAAACGCCGTATGAACGGTTTGTTATCCAGTCGCCAAGTGTTATATAAACTCCTGCTTTTCCGCTCTCTTTAAGCTCAATATACTGCGGTTTGTGAATGTGACCCATAATTACAAAATCAATTCCTTCGCCTATCTTTTTAGAAGCATACTCACGCATACCGCCTGAACCGTGCGCCAGAATATCTTTTTCGATTCCGTATGTTTCTGTAACTCTTTGCCTGTCATCGGTATGAAGCCTGGATTTCTTTGATGACCCTTGTGCCAGCCATAATCCAATATCAGGATGAATAAGCGAATATAAAAACTGGTTTACAGGGCTTCGCAGGATCTTCTTGATTATTTTATAACCTGTATCACCTTTAGAAAGTCCATCGCCATGTGTAATAAAAAATTTCTTACCTTCCAACTCAACATCAAGTGAATCTCTGTATAACTTAAGACCTACATCATCTCTTAAATATGTATTCAGCCAAAAATCATGATTGCCTGAGAAGAAATTTACTTCAATTCCCTGCTCAACAATTTCATTCAGCTTAGCCAAAGTTCTGTAAAAACCCTTGGGTACAGCGCGCCTGTATTCTATCCAGCAATCAAAGAGATCACCTACAATATATATCTTTTCTGCGTCTTTTCTTATACTTTCAAGGAAACTGACAAGTTTCCTTTCCTTGGCTTTTTCTTCACTATCAGATAAGAAACCAAGATGAACATCGGAAAAGAAATAGTACTTTTTTTCGCTCAAAAACTAT
>JANPBV010000165.1:0-6867 GCA_031430615.1 Ignavibacteria bacterium
GATATGAATTATGATTTAGATTCAACAAAAGAAGAATTGATTAGTCTTTGTAATACCCTGATATCGGCACCACATCAAACTTTGCATGAATTACAATTAAATTATTGTTTGAATCTCTTATTATTAAAACACCAGAACGAATTTAATGAAAAACTTTTAAAAACTAATAAATGGTTAGTAAATGTTACTTGGGTTGTTGCAACTTCTACTTGCGTTTTAGCAATTGCTACAATAGTTTTAGTATTTGTGACTAAGCATTCATGATGAAAACCTTGATAAAATATTTCCCCCTTTGTTGCAGCCACGACTGGTTTGTTCCAAAGGTTTACAACCCTGTAAGGGAATCCCCAAACCTTTACCTTTACAAGGCTTACAAGGCAAACCTTTACCTTTACAAGGCTTACCCGTAAAGGGCGTAGCAGGCAAACCCGTAAAGGGCGCAGCAGGTTGTAAACCTTCTGGAGTTTTGCATGATATAATACTATATTCCAGGTTGCCATAAAAGCAGGCAAACATGTCACGAAGGTAAAAATTATGCTTTTGTAGATTTAGTATAAATCCATGCCCACCATATCAAGAATATTTGTATCGGCAGGCGAACAATTGATATCCAAAGGTCAGGATTATGTTCATTTACATAATTAATTGTCATTTGAATATTTGCAGGGAATACCGCTATAAGGAGTGCTATTATGAGCCATGCTGCAATTCTGCGGGTTTGGCGGGGAATAAGCAGTAACCCGAATATAATTTCACATGCGCCGCTAATATAAACCAGTTTTAAGTGCCAGGGGATGTATGGCGGCATTATATCGAGGAAGTATTCGGGGATTCGGAAATGAGAAATTCCCGTGAAAAAATAAAGGAGTGACATCAGGTAAATGGATTTATTTTTAACTTTCTGCATTAGTATCTATTCACTAAATAATTTAATTCTTGTTTTTCATGTTCAGGTCCAAGCCTTTATAATACCCGGTATCAATATCTTTTAATAATTTTGTAAGCAGTGTTATCTGCCCCGTATGGTAGGAATAATGCTCGGTTACATGGATAATAATAGCAATGCCTGATGACGTGTAGCCCTGAACTTTGTATTTTTTCATAAGCTGTTCTTCATTAAGTCCTTTTATTACAGCACAAGCCCCCTCTGAAACATCTTTCATCTTGTTAAGCAGTTCATGTTTACTGAATCCGCAGGTTGCTTTGAACTCTGAATCCCTGTTCCTCTTATCAGGCAGCCCGCCAAGGGCTGAGAGAATGTGCTGAGTAATATTCCCACACAAATGCAGAATAAGATTGCCAACACTATTAGAGGATGAATTGGGTCTCCTCCAGACATCATCTTCGCTTAAGGCATTCAGGCAGGTTTCTATCCTGGGGTAGTTGAGTGATATTTCGTATATTGATTGTCCTAAAAATTCTGAAAGAAATTCTATGTTTAATTCTTTTTCCATAATTATTTAAGTGCAAGTTAATGTTTTATTCTATAATAAAAATTGGGATATGTCGTCAATTTTAAATAATTAATGCAGGGGTATTGTTAAATTCAAAAAAAAGATAAAAATAAACTTTAAATCACGATTTCCAGTTATACAGGTATCATTCTTAAAGCTTTTTGTGTAACTATTCAGTTGTAGGAATAAATGTTGCTGATACATCTTTAATAAGTGTTTCTGTATCAGAGGTATAATTCTTAGTCTCAGTTATGAACCTGACCATATAAACATAATTGTTCGGCTCATCAGGCAGTTTTGTCCTGAAGTAATAAATATTTTCGTTAAATTTATTATCTTTATATAAGGCGGCTTTCATATCATACTTCCCAAAATCCTGCTCAGTGTATTCACCAGATCTTTGCGGTATATTCAGGTTGATATCTTTTTCAAGATTGTAAATAAAATCTTCAATATTTTTTACACTGTTAAGTTTAAATGCAAGAAGCATGATTGCAGTCTTTTTATCGGGACTCTCGAATGTATATGATATGCCGTCTTTATCCTTTGTCTCCTTCATGTCCTTCATCTCCCACCCATTTGGAAGTTTGAGAGTGAACTTATAGGTAATATCTGTTACAACTTTATCATCACCTGACTGCGCTTGTAATAAGTAACCTGCGGAAAATAATAATAATAATATGAAGCTAAGTATTGTTCTGTTAAACATCTTTAGTCAATTGTTAATTTTTAAAATAACTTTTCTACCGTGAGGGTAATTTTGCCTTCATCACCTGGTATTCATCCGTGAAGAGCCCTTTGGTCGGGTCAGGCTTTGGTTTTATTTTATTAAGCTCTTTGTTCACAAAATTTATCCTGTCATTCGGCAGCGGGTGAGTGGATAGCAGCCTGTCAAGATCTCCCGGTGTATTCCCTTTTTGGCGCTGTTCCTCTTTTATCTTATCGAAGAAGAATGTAATGCCGCCCGGGTACCATTTAGTTGATTTTAAATATTGTATAGAATAATAATCAGCTTCAGTTTCATCATCCCTTGAATTTTTTAGGAATGCCAGCCCAACAAACAGGTTTGCTGCCACTTCGGCAAGAAGGCTGGGATTACCGCCTAGTATAAAACTTAATAACATGCTCACTCCATAATACGCGGTGAGCCTTTGTGTAACGTGTCTGCGCTCAGCATGAGCTATTTCGTGACCAACAACACCGGCAAGTGCTGATTCATTATCAAGAAACTTTATCAGCCCTGTATATACATATACAAAACCCCCGGGAGTACAAAAGGCGTTAATTATTGTATCGTTTACTATCTGGAAGTTATATGGATAGATATTTCGTTTTAAGATTTTTGGTGAATTCAGGATTTCTTTCCCCAGTCCCGATACATAATCTTTTATTTCCTGGTTGCCCTGCAGCATCGGGAATTCCTTTGGATTTGCTTTTATTTCCTTATCAAACTGTTCGCCAAGCTCAACATCATCTTTATCTGAAAAAATATTTGACTGCTCGCAGCTTTGGAAAACCGCAGATGCAACCAACAGGGCAAAAAGGAAAACAAACGGATAAAATCCTTTATGCTGTATCTCTTTTTTCAGAAATTTCATAATTATAAATTATTATAGTGTTAATTCAGTTTACCCTGAAGCGTAAAATAAAGTTTTTTGGCAAGCTCATATTTTGGAGCCATACCCATTGCAGTTTTGTATTCATCTAAAGCCTCAAACCATAAACCTTTAAGTTCATATGCTCTGCCAAGATTTAAATGCGCGTAGTGATATGCATCATATCTCTTTGCTTTTAGCGCCATTTCGAGCCATGTTATGGCTTCGTCATATTCACCCTTTTGTATTAAATAAGAGCCAATATCGTTATATGGGTTTCCGTAATCTACATCTATATCAATTGCGGTCTTGCATTCTTCTATTGCCCTGTCAAGGTCACCTAAGAAACTGTAAGCCCAGCCAAGAAAAGTATGCGCCTCTGCTGTCGGGAAGAATTCTATCGAAAGTTTGTAATTTTTGATAGCTTCCTCATAATTCCCATCCATTTGAAGATTATAAGCTTTTTCAAGGTGTTCCTGCGCTTTTGATATGCTGGAGTCTGTCACCAATTATATTGTCTGATTTATGTATAAATTCTTAATTATTTAAACAGAATATCTTTACTTATTGTTTCATATTGCAAAATACGCTAAAATTTCATCAAAATATACCGTATTTTCACGTGTAAATTTGCAAAAAATAAATTTATTTTGAAATATAAAAAGAATTATTACCTGTTTATATTGATAAAAAATAAAAATATAGCATTAGGTTTGATACTGGGTTCAGGGGTTGACCTGCATGATGATATTATTACTGAAAAAAATGTAATATTTGAGGAAACTAAAGGTGTTCACGATAAACTGATATATACCTGCAAAATTTCAGGAATTGAAGCAATAGTTTTTAAAGGCAGGAAACATTTTTACGAGGGATATTCATTTGAGGAGATTACTTCAAATATTAAATTAGCAAAAGAGCTTGGCGTAAAGAATCTTCTTATTACAAATGCAGCCGGTGGATTGAATGAAAATTTCTGCGAAGGCGACCTAATGCTTATCACATCTCATATAAATTTTATAGATAAGCTTAAACTACCTAAATCAGCTAATCTATACAGTAAACCATTGCATGATAAATTCAGATCGTCTTGCAGGAAAGTAAATGTTAAACTATCAGAAGGTACATATGGCTGTTACAGCGGACCGACATATGAAACCAAAGCCGAGATAAGGTTCCAGAAAAAAATAGGACTGGATGCCGCAGGTATGTCAACCGTTCCTGAAGTTAATAAATCAAATTATCATGGAATTAATGTTATTGGTGTATCAATTATTACAAATTTGCTGAAAGAAAATACAATTTCAGTAACTGCTCACGAAGATGTTTTAAACACCGCAAAAACTGCCTCAATTCACCTTAATAAAGTAATTCCTGTATTCATTTCAGAATTGAATTAGTGCTAAATTCTGGTTATTTTTACAGATATTACAGAAAATTCCGGTCTTGTTTAAATATTAATAATAATAAATTCATCCATCTAAATGGGAGCTGAAACTATGAATCCCGGGGCAGCATTTGTAAATGACCTTATGCAATTTACCGAAACTAAAAATTTTTGGCAGGCAAGTTTGCTAAAACAGGTTGAAGGTTTAACTACAGAGCAAGCGCTTTATAAACCTTCTCCCGATAGGCACGGTATCTGGCAAATAGTAAGACATATTGCATACTGGAAACACTGGGCGCTTACATATTTAAATGAGGATGTAAAGTTAAATGCAAAAGAAGATAACTGGGCGCCGATGCCTGATGTTCAGACTGAACATACCTGGAATGATGAAATTTTAAGACTGAAAAAATTGAATGACAATTGCATAAACTCGGCAGAAAAACTTGGTGATGAATTAATGACATCAACCGAAGAAAAAGTAGTTTTCTTCCGCCAATTGATATACCATGATTGTTATCACACAGGACAGATTGGATTTTTAAGAGCAATGCAGGGTATAAAACCTGTTGAGTAGAAAAAATATTTTATAATTTTAGAATAATTAACCGAATAAATTTTATAGATGGCTAACGAAAAAATAATACCTGTTAATATTGAGCAGGAGATGCAGAACTCTTACCTTGATTACTCAATGAGCGTAATTGTTGCGCGTGCATTACCCGATGTAAGAGACGGTTTAAAACCGGTTCACCGCAGAGTTCTTTATGGTATGAACGAGCTGGGTTTGCAGCCAAACCGTACTTATAAGAAATCAGCAAGGGTAGTGGGTGATGTTCTTGGTAAATACCATCCGCATGGAGATAAAGCGGTTTACGATACAATTGTGCGTATGGTGCAGGATTTCTCGCTCAGGTATCCGCTGATTGATGGACAGGGAAATTTTGGCTCAGTTGATGGTGATTCACCTGCGGCTATGCGTTATACTGAAGTAAGACTTGCCCACATATCCAGTAATATTCTCGCTGATCTTGATAAGAATACAGTTGATTTTATTCCTAACTATGATGATACTACAAAAGAACCATCGGTTCTTCCTACAATACTCCCAAATCTGCTTGTAAACGGCTCCAGCGGTATTGCAGTAGGTATGGCAACCAACATACCGCCCCATAACCTGAATGAAGTAGTAGACGGCTTAATAGCTCTTATTAAAGATTCCGAGCTTCCCGTTGAAAAAATTATGAAGTATATCAAGGCTCCTGACTTCCCCACAGGCGGTATAATATGGGGTTTTGAAGGAGTTAAATCTGCTTACACCACTGGCAGAGGTAAAATAATTATCCGCGCAAAAGCAAGAATTGAAGTAGGTAAAGGCGATAGAGAAACAATAATCGTATCTGAACTTCCATACCAGGTTAATAAAGCTAACCTGATAGAAAATATCGCGTACTTAGTACGTGATAAAAAAATTGAAGATATCTCTGATGTCAGGGATGAATCAGATAAAGACGGGATGCGTATTGTAATAGATGTTAAACGCGGCGGAGCAGCAAACGTGATACTTAATAATCTTTTCAAGCATACGCAGATGCAGGTTACATTTGGCGTTATCATGCTTGCTTTGGTTGATGGTATACCGGGTGTGCTGACCTTAAAAGATATGATGAGCAACTTCATCAAACACAGGCTTACAGTAATTATCAGGCGTACAAAGTTTGATCTTGATGCAGCAGAAAAACGAGCTCATATATTAGAAGGCTACATGATAGCCCTCGATAACATAGATGAAGTTATCGAAGTTATCAAGAAATCAAAGGATGTGCCTACGGCGCAGGAAAGATTGATGAAACGCTTCAAACTCTCCGAGATACAGTCAAAGGCTATCCTTGAAATGAGATTGCAGCGCTTAACCGGACTTGAACGCAAGAAAATTGAAGAAGAGTTCCGCGAGCTGTTAAAGACTATCGAGAAATTAAAAAGAATTCTTGCAAGCGATGCCCTAAGACGCGAAATATTAACAGATGAGCTTAAACATCTTAAAGAAACATATGGCGATGAAAGACGTACTGAAATAGTAATGAATGCAGTTAAGATAAGCGATGAAGAATTTATTAAGGAATTCATCAAGGAAGAAGACGTTGTTATAACTATCAGTCATAGCGGATATATTAAACGTACTCCTGTTAGCGGCTACCGCAGACAGTCAAGAGGCGGTAAAGGTATAATTGGAGCTACTACCCGTGAAGATGATTTCATTGAGCATATGTTTGTAGCTTCTACTCATAATCATCTCATGTTCTTTACCGATGCGGGTAAATGTTACATGCTGAAGGTCCATGAAATACAGGAAGCCTCCAGGACAGCAAAAGGATATTCAGTCGCTAACTACATCGGCAAAACCAAGGAAGAAGAAATTACAGCGATATTG
>JANPBV010000166.1:0-1814 GCA_031430615.1 Ignavibacteria bacterium
CCCATAAAAAAAGCCCGGCTAACCGGGCTTTTGGTAATTAAATTACTTAGGATTATGGTATGAAATATGTTTGCAATACTTGGTCTAAGCCTGCTGCACCGTAAAAAGGTGTACCTGAAAGTGTTAGTTTTATTGGTCTCAATTTTAATCTAACAAGACCAGATGGATTTGTTGATGGATCAGCATATCCTATATAATAATCCAATATAATGTTACCTAACGGAAGTGAAAATGCTGTTAAAGATGCATTAATCTCAACTCTATAAGCATTAATGTTTGCTGAAGGATTTGATGTAGTCGTGAATGATGTTTGTTCAGCAACTTTACCTTTAATATTAGCAGTTACACCTACTCCATTAATTGTAGTATTTATAGTAGTAACATTCCATTCAGTTCCTGTTGCTACTGTAAAATCAGCTACCAAATCCCATGTCGGTGTTTGGTTTGAATCAATTAGTTTAACCATACCGTATTGATAAAATTTACCGCCATCATATCTTACATAAAATGAATCAACATCAATAATAGTAGGTGGTGCTGGGAAAGTATCTATACTTGTTGTTCTTATCTTAAATGCATTACTTTGACCAAAAAAAGTACTTTGTTCAGCATAAACCATGGTTGTTTTTATCTGCGTTCTTCTAATAGTACCGTTGGTATCTAGTGAATCATTTGTAAATGAATATATCGACCCTACCTTCATGTTTAAAGTTGGTCCAGTTCCGCCTGTACCAGGTGTAGTTGGTGTGGTATCATCACCGCAGCCCCAAAAATATGTAGCGGCAATAATAATCAAAAAAATTGAAAAGAATTTTAGATTTTTCATATTTTATAAATTTATTTACTAATATAATTACTTTTTATAGAATAATTTTGCTTGAAACTGCTACTGAGAATCTCCTATCAGCTATTAACTGGTTTAATCCATATGTACCTACATCAAATGTAAAATTTTTGAATTTTACTCCCGCTCCAAGTGAAATATAATATTGACCCGGTCCGCCAACTGAAACTCCTGACCTTACCGGCAGGTAGGGGAGCGGAAAGTACTCAGCGCCAAAGCAGTAAATAATATCTTTAGTATTTCCGGGCAGGTTATTCAGTCCTTTTACCCAGTTGAATTCGATCATAAACTTTTCAGATGGTTTATACATGATCCCTGCCCTGTATTTTGTCGGCAACCCCGTAGTAAATTCTGATACTGAATCCTGTGTATTATACCCCCCAAGATCATTAACCATTGCGTTGTAAATTGGGTCTGTACCTGTTATATAGAAATTGTAGTATGCGAATGCATTTGTATCGTTATTTGTTATCGTATTATAATTCCATGTTATGCTTCCAATATCTGTAACGCTTGCCGCAATTTTCCAGTCATTTCCAATCTGCATCGCAATACCAATATCCAGATTATATCCTATTCCTGCCGGTTTGGGAAAAAGATTAAAATGCGTTTCCGCTCCGCTTTTATAGTCAGTGAAAAAATCAGTTAATGCTGATTGCGTGTGGAAATCCTGTTTCCCTTTAATGCTATCAACATGATTAACGCCATTAACGTTCAAAACTCCATACGTGTTAATATTAAGCCTGGTATCATATGTTGTAACATTACCAAACCCGTGTACAAGACCGCCTGATATACCAATTGAAAAACTCCTAATCCCGCTTTTACTCTTAAATAAGAATTGTTTAGCGTATCCTGCGTTATATTTCCGTATCCACCATGCAATTGCTTCAGATTGGAAATGACTGGAAAATTGCGGCAAGCGTTACAGATATTGGAAGCATAACATGGAATTATAATACGATAACAA
>JANPBV010000167.1:0-4908 GCA_031430615.1 Ignavibacteria bacterium
ATGTTTCTTATCTGAAAATACCAAATTACCAATGATGTTTATGCCGGATGCAATCAGGGGAACAATCGACTTAATGGAAGCGCAGCAGGATAAAGTAAAGATCAGATCAAGTTATAATTTAAGCGGTATCAGTTTCAGTCCGGGGGAACTTGCGAATGAGATTAAAAATCACATTGAAGAATTTACCATTTCTTATAAGCCAGATTTTCGCCAGCAGATAGCTGAATCCTGGCCTGAGAGCATTGATGATTCCCATGCGCTGGAGGACTGGGGCTGGAGACAGGAATACGATATTTCTAAGATGACAGAGATTATGTTAGGGGAAATAACAAAAAAGTTATCGTAAGTTAATACAACTAAAGTAATATCTTTGCGCGCAATATGCATATTTAGGAAGCATTCTCAATTGAAACTAATTAATGAGATTACTATGTAGTTTAAGCTTATGACAAAAAGAATAAAATTAATTCTTTAAGGTAATTATTTACTATGCTTTTCATAACTCTTCATAAATTCCAGTATTGCTGTATTAAACTCTTCAGGATTTTCCATATTCGGCAGATGTCCCGCATTTGAAATTAACTTCATGTCAGAATTCTTAGTCTTACCGTAAATTATTTTAGAAAATTCAGGTGGGGTAAGTTTATCATCTTTCCCTGCGAGAATAAGCATCTTTAATTCAAGTCTTTCAAGTGAGTCAGTTGTATCTGTTCTTGCAGCCATTGTCAATAATGCGCCTGTTATAGCTTCATTCTTTTGCCAGCTTATCATTTCTTTCAGGAAATCAACAAGTTCTGTTTTCTCAGTATAATTTATCTCGCTCAAAGCAGCTTTAATGAAATTACCCGCAAACTGCTCACGCTGGCCGCTCTTTACCATTTTCATCTGGTCTGCTCTGGCAAGTTTTGTAGGTGTATTATCAGCCTCCGCTTTTGTATCAGCCAGTATAGCGCCCTTGAATTTACTTTGGTAAAGCTCAAGCGCCCTTAAAGTTATATAACCTCCCATTGAAAGTCCGCATACAACAGGCTTTTCAAGTTTTAGGCTATCGATTATAGAAATAAGGTCGCTCACATGTGAATCCATAGTAAAATGACCGTCACCTAATTCGCTGTATCCAAAACTTCTGATATCATATACAATTACGCGGAATTTATCCTGCAAAGCCTCAACCTGTTTATCCCACATCCTATTGCATAATGGGAACGCGTGAATAAAAATAATAGCCTGCTGGTTATCTTCACCATTTTCAATTACATTTAATCCTCTGATATTATGCTTTTTCATTATTCGTTATACTTTCCTTTAATAATTCATTAAATATTTTTTTTAAATATAAAAGTTCATCTTTTTCTATTCTGCTCTCAAGAATAAAGTTAATGTTCTTTAAAGCGTATGGAATACTCTCAAGGAATTTTCTCTTTCCTTTTACTATTCCTAAAAAACCATATGCGCCCATCGCCTGGAGTATTCTTACTATTGCGAAATACCAAAAATACTGTCTCATTTTTCCGGTATCCACTTTGGCATATTTATCAATAATGCTTAGGTAATATTCCAGCAGCTCCTCTCTTATTGGTTGGGGAATATCAGCTTTGGCATCATACAACAATGAAGCCATATCATAGAGCAATGCGCCTTTTCTTCCTGACTGAAAATCTATAAAAAAAGGTTCATTATTCTTAATCATAATATTTCTCGACTGGAGGTCCCGGTACAAAAAATATTCCCTTGGCAACTCAAGTATCTTATTCTTTATACATAGAAGATCAGTGTTCAGCTTATTATGGTCAATTGTTCCTTTGTAGAATGCCTGCAAAAATCTTTCTTTAAAATACTCAATATCAAAATCTATGTTATCGCTGCCAAACTCGTTATACTGGTAGCACAATGAATAATCAATATCTTTTCCTGCGGTTATCTGGAATTTCGGCAATTCATCAATTACTTTTTTATAAAGCAGGATTTTATCATCATTAAATCCCTTCTCATCCGATAATCTTTTAAGAAGTGTTTCATCACCAAGATCTTCGAGTATGTATGAATCGTAATCGGGTGAAACAATATATATTTGAGGGACATTTAATCCTGCATTCTTAAAATGAATGCCAAAGTTAATGAAAGCTTTGTTCTCTTCTATGTGCCTGTTAACAATGCCTATTGAGCTTGATCCGTCTTCTGAATGAAGCCTTATGATGAGTCTTTCTGAGCCGTGGGAAAGAATTGGTTCATATTTAATGCATTCTAATCCAAAATGTTTTACATGAAGATGCAACAAATTAGTGTAATGCGCTTTCAGTTCAAATGGTGAAAGCTCCATTACTTCTCGTAGGTCCCTTTAGCTACTTTCTTTAGTATCCAGCCGTCTTTATCTATTAAAACTTCCTTTGGAGTTGAGTCAACCGTAAGCAATATTGATTGTTCTTTCTCGTCATTGAACACAGTAAATTCTTTATCACCTGCTGCAGTAACAACGGTTATCTTAACCGGCATTTTATAGACTTCAATATCATCATCTTTTTGTACCTGTTTCAGATTTAACCTGACAGTATATGCTCCTGAACCTTTTTGTCCCTGGAAATCTTCAAACTTCCATGAGTATTCATATTTCGGTCTGCCTGTTCCTTTAAAGACCCACTCTTCAAAAAAGTAATCAAGGTTTGAACCGTAATATTCTTCCATTATTGCTTTAAGGTCATTTGTCTCTGCATTGCTGTATTTATATTTATCAAAATAAGCTCTTATTGCGGCAAAGAACTTTTCATCACCCATCAAACCGCGCAGCATATGAAGCACCCATGCTCCTTTTTGGTAAATGGTTGCGTAAATTGCAGGATTATTAATAAAACCTTTCGGATCATAAACAGTACCGCTAAAATAACCGTAGTCAAAACCTTTCATGTGATCAAAGTAAGCCGGCATACCGCCTTTGTGCTCCATCCACAATGCTTCACAGTATGATGCGAATCCTTCATTAAGCCAAATATTCTTCCAGTTCTTAAGTGTAACAGCATCACCAAACCAATGGTGAGAAAGCTCGTGAGCATTTACAAAATCATACCTGTTATCACCCGTAACAAGCAGGTAACCGTATGATGTAATTGTCTGATGCTCCATTGCCCCCGAGGTCCACCCAAATTGTACAAGCCCGTACTTTTCATCAATAAAAGGATACTCACCGAATGTTTCGGAGTAATATTTTATCATCTCCGGAGTTGGTTTCCAGTCAACCCTTGCTTTAGCAGAATCTTTAGGAAAAACATAATACACAACAGGCATTTGTTTTGTGCCGTCAACCGAGGTGTAATTATCTTCCCAATAAGTAAAATTTCCAACAACTATACACTCTAAATAAGTAGCAACAGGATAATTGCTCTTCCAATTGAATGTTGATGTGCCGTCACCGTTATTAACCGAATCCGTAAGCAATCCGTTTGAAACACCTTTCATTCCTGTTGGAACATTCAGATGCATGCTGACTAATGCTTTATCGTCAGGAAAATCTTTGGAAGGCCACCAAACCGGACCCCAGGTTGGTTCACTTAATGTGTAAATATACATGTTGCCATAAAGCTCTTTAAATGAAAATGAATCAAATCCTTTTTTTACCGGCTTGCCTGAGTAATCTATTTTCAATGCAACAATATCACCTTTCATAGGAACATCACCCTCTTTTAATGTAATGATAAGGTAATTTGCTGTTTGTGTAAATGTAATATCATACCACTGCTGAATATCTTTTGCTTCTTTGTAATTTATCCCGGTTCGCATCATATTCTGAAATCCAACACTATTTACTTTCAGGTTATCATATAAATTAACATAAATAGTACGTAAAGTATCTGATTCCGAGCGGAGAGTCATATAATTCAGACCATTTATTGATTTATTCGGGATATCAAATGAGAGTGTCAGATCATAATTTAACGCATCATATTGGGCAACCATTTTTAATATTTCCGGAGAGTCATCTCTTATATCACCTGAGGAACCTTTATAAAAACTATAGAGCTTTTCAACAATATACATTCCTTTTTCTTTGGATAGCTCAACAAGCTCAATGCCGTTTGATGTTCCTTTTTTGGTTAGAACTGATGCTCCAATAAACAGCAATGCTGCAATGAACAGATTGAAAACTATACCGGCACTATAAATAAATGCCCCTTTTTTGTACTTTTGTGGGTTATTCATAAAATTTATTGATTATTTACAATGATAAGCTAAATTATCTTAAAGATAAATTTAATAATTATTGGACTTTAATGTTCTTTATTTAAGGACTTTCGTGAGAAGAATGTTCCAATAAATAATTAATTAAACAAAAAACCGGGCTTTTAACCCGGCCTTTATTCCTAATTTGTAATTCTTAATTTCTAATTAATAGTTGTCTATCTGTGCTCTTTGCAGTTTGCCTGAGTAATCAATATACACTGCTTTCCATTCAGTGTAAAAGTCATACACTGTCCAGCCGCCTTCTCTATGACCATTACCTGTCTGCTTAACTCCTCCAAACGGCATATGTGCCTCTGCGCCTATTGTTGCGCCGTTAACATAGGTAATACCCGCTTTAATATCTCTTACTGCGGTGAAAGCATCATTTACATTATTTGTGAATATTGATGATGATAAACCGTATTTTGTATTGTTCAATATTCTGATTGCGTCTTCCAGTCCGGTTGTTTTAATTACTGCCAGCACTGGACCGAATATTTCTTCTTTTGCAATACGCATCTCAGGTGTAACATCTACAAATATTGTTGGTTTGTAGAACCAGCCTTTTGCGAGGTTTCCATCAGTTGCGAATTCACCGCCAAGCGCGAGTTTAGCTTTATCTTCGTTTTTGCCAATCTGAACGTATTCATTTACGCTGTTTCTCTGACTTTCGCTAACGCAAGGACCCACATCAAC
>JANPBV010000168.1:0-2114 GCA_031430615.1 Ignavibacteria bacterium
AAATATCGAGCGAGCATCTTGCAGCGCTTGCAGTAGGTACCTTTCTTTCATGGGGAGCCTTTTCATTGGGAGAGCTTGTTCCAATTGGCACAAACGCGCTTGTATCACAATCTGTGGGGGCTAAAGATGAGGATTCTGCCCGCCATATTGGCACACTTAATCTGGTTAACTCTGTTATCTGGGGATTGTTAATAGCAGCAATAATGATTCCATTGCTTCCTGTTTTGTACGGTTTCACAAATCTTGATACACCCAAGGCAATTCTAGCTAATGAATATTTATTTCCGATACTCGTTCTGCTGCCGGCATTAATATTGTTTGAGTCAGGCAGCGCTATCTTCCGTGGACATGGCAATACAAAAACCCCATTCAGATTATTGCTTGTAGTATTTGCCCTTAAGATAATACTTTCTCCCCTTTTAATATTTACGTTTAATTTCGGTATGAGAGGCGCTTCAATTGCAACAATGGTATCTTACGGAAGCGTATTTTTAATTGAGCTTGTTCTGCTTAAGAAGCGGGGATTTATAACTTCAGTTCAAAAGAAATTCACTTCAATTATTAAAGATGTAAAGTATAACTGGAAAGTCACAAAGGAAACCATTAAGATAGGTCTGCCGCTATCGCTTGAAGGTCTCGCATTTTCACTCATATACATTTTTGTAAGCCGTTATGTAGCTGATTTCGGCACAACGGGTCTCGCAGCTTTAGGCATTGGTCACCGCTCGGAGGCTATCCCCTACCAGGTTGGTGAAGCATTTGCTATCACAGCATCAATTGTTGTAGGACAGAATATCGGGGCAGGCAATATCGAAAGAGCGAATAAAGGAGCATGGCGTGTTTTATATCTATCATGGATTCCAATGGCTGTATATGGAATAGTATTATTCTTCTTCCCGGCACAAATAGCGGGGATTTTTACAACTGACCAGGCAGTCATTGAAACCGCAAAGGTTTATAATATGATAGCGGCATTCAGCATATTTTTTGCAATGAGCGAGCAGATATTCTCAGGCGCTTTTGCAGGTGCAGGGAATTCATTGCCCCCGCTTGCGATATATTTACCTGTCACTGCTTTACGCATACCACTAGCCGCAATACTCGCGCCGATTTACGGAATGAACGGGATCTGGATAGCAATATTTGCAACATCCGTTACTAAGGGAATATTAATAGCAATTTGGTGGAAACTTGGGCGGTGGAAGAACAGGAAGTTTGCATTGGGGAAAAAACCTGCTGAACCAATTGAATCACCTATAGAGAAGTTTGATATACATTGAAGATAATTAAATCCCCGCACCATGCCTGCAGCAAGCAGGAAAGCGGGGATTTAATTTTACAACATAATACTTCTTTTCCCTAATTTACAATTTGTTTGCATTTATAAAATAAATTTCTTATTTTTGCCTAACAAACGTTAGTAATTTCAGTAATTATTGCGATTTTTAAGTAAAAATGGATACTATTTCACGTAAAGAACAAATAATAAAAGCATCAGCCAAGCTATTCAGGGAAAAAGGGTTTGAGGCGGCATCTATGAGAGATATTGCTAAGGAGCTTGGGATAGAAGCAGCGAGTCTTTACAGCCATATTAAGTCAAAAGATGAGCTGCTTGAAACGATATGCTTCAGAATGGCTGATGAATTATTAAAAGCTATTGATGAAGTAAATGATGTTTATTTTAACGCTGAAGAAAAGCTTAACTCCGCAATAAAGAATCATGTTAAAATTGTTACGGGTGATCTTGACGCATCTTCTGTATTTATACGTGAGTGGCGCAGGCTGCCCAAAGAAAAGTTACCAGAGTTCATAAAGCTTAGGAATAAATACGAGGATGGCTTTAAGCAGATCCTTGTAAACGGTGAAAATGAAAATGTATTTGAAGCGCCTGATAAAAAGTTTGCAGTGCTTACGATACTTTCAGCCGTAAACTGGATAACCGAGTGGTATAATCCAAAAGGCAATATGACTCCCGATGAAATTGCAGAGCATTTAAGTAATTTTATATTGACAGGATTAAGAGTTAAAACGCTTCAATCCTGAGCGCAGCGAAGGATCCACTATCGCATTTTTAAATTAATGAATTAATTATAAACTTCTATGATATTCTGAAA
>JANPBV010000169.1:0-8294 GCA_031430615.1 Ignavibacteria bacterium
CAAGGACTTTTTTCCATAATTTGGAAATTTGAGATAAAGCCCTAAGTTATTCTTAAATAATAATTTATGGTACTATCCAGTTAATTTGAAAATTTTATATCAAGTAAACTACACTTGTTTTCAGAGTAAATCATAATAATCTGCGTTTATCTGCGTCAAAGTATTTAGTCTTTAAATTTTGTCGTGTACTAAAGTAAAAACTTGTATCATTAGGAAAACTATTGCATATATAGAGAAATGCATATATATTTAGCAAAATTAATTAACATTTTCCAACAAACTAACCAATCATAGTATGAAAAATTTTACAAAAATTTTACTGCTTTGTTTTATCGCCACAGCAGGAGTTCTGCTTTTTCAGGCACAGGATTATAACGGATATAATTTTTCAGATGACAATAATCCGTTGAGAGATAAGCCAACCCGTGATGCATATCTGAAATATCTTCAGATGCAGCTTGACCAAGGTGAAACAGACGCTATAGTTACCGATGCATTAGGATATGATAATTCATTCATAGGAGTAGATTTTGCAGAGCAGATGGGTTCAACAGATCCTAACAATCCTTTAAGGCTTTTTTACGGTGCAAACGGCAGTCCACAGAATGCATGGAATTCAACCAACGGTGGATTAAACTGGGCATTAGTTCAGCCTTCTTATGCAAGCGGCACTTGCTGTGACCCATGGTCAGCTTATGATAATAACGGAAATTTATTTTATGCATCTGGTGTTAACGGACAGTATGTTTATAAATCAACCAATAATGGTAACACATGGAGCGCAGGTGTTCTATCAGTATCCGGAAATGATAGAAACACATTAGCAGCTGACCAGACTACAGGACCTTATGGAGGTTATCTTTATGCAGCCGAAACACCAGGCAGTTTTGCCAGAAGCACAAACAGCAATGTAAGCTGGACAACAACTTTCAGTTCGTCTAATACAATTCCCGGAACAATGATAGCTGTCGGACCAAACGGCTCAACAGATGGTGGTTGTGTTATATATGTAACCAATACCGGTTCAACAGCAGCTTGTCAATATAATTTCCATCGTTCACTTGATGGCGGCGCAACATTTACTGCAAATGTTTCAAATTTAAATGTTGCCGGTTATGTAGGTACATTAAACGGAGCGGGAAGACTTAACATCAACAACGCAAGGACAAGACCTTACCCAATGATAGCAATGGATAACTCGAACGGTCCATACAGAGGAAGATTATATCTTGTTTATGCTTCAAATGAACCGGCAGGAAATGGAAACAAACCTGATATTATTTTACAGTACAGCACAAATCAGGGTTCAACATGGTCTGCTAGAACACGTGTTAATGATAATACGAATGAACCAAGCGACCAGTGGTTCCCTGCAGTATGGTGTGAAAAAACTACAGGAAAGCTTTATATAAAGTGGTATGATACAAGAGAAAACCCAGGAAGTTATACAACTGGTGTTTGGGGAACGTACACTACAACAGGCGGTACATCTTTCGCTGTAAATCAAAGGATTTCAAACGCATCATGGACATATCCTTGTCCTGCATGCGGCGCAAACCAAAACTGTTATTGCGGTGACTACGATGCATTCCTTGCAAACCCTAAAGTAGGGTATGCAATTTGGTATGACCCAAGAAGCTGTAACTTTGCAACTTATGGTTCTTACTTCCCGGATTTTGCAATGAAAACTTCTCCATTTGTTAACGTTACTAACGGTACAAATGATAGCGGTTTTGGTTATGTCAGTATACCGGGTGTAAAACTATATTCAGATACAGCATTATTTTCAGCTACAGTTACCAATCCCCCGGGAACAGGTACATTAACTTTAACATTTTTAAACAGAATAACACCCGCAACGCAGAATTTATTAACTACTTTCCCTGATTCATTAAGGTTAAGGGTAAAAACTTCAGGCGGTGTTCCTTCTGCAATTTATACCATCAGGGTACAGGGTAACGGTCCAAACGGTACACCGGTTCATGTAAGAACACTTTCGGTAAATGTAGGAGCTGTTGCAATAAACACCAATACATCTACAATTCCTGATAAATTCTTCCTGTATCAGAACTATCCTAATCCGTTCAACCCGGCAACAAAGATAAGGTTTGATCTTTCTAAATCAGGTAATGTTAAATTAGCTGTTTATGATGTTTCCGGCAAACAGGTCGCAGAAATAGTTAATGCAAGTTATGCAGCAGGTGAATATTCATTTGATTTCAACGCTGAAAATCTTGCAACAGGCATTTACTTCTATAAACTTGAAACATCTGAATTCACAAGCATCAAGAAAATGATATTGGTAAAATAACGAAGTTACAATATAAGATTAACTTAAAGGCTTGATGAATAATCAAGCCTTTTTTTGTTACGTGAGTTTTATTATCCCGCAGAGTCCCATCCTTTACAAGGTTGTAAACCCGCTAAGCAGAAGAGCGGGACTGTCTTTCTCCCTTTCTTCCTTTCTCCCGCTTCGCGGTTTTAAGGCGTGGCACTTTGTTCAGCAAGGCGTGTCACTTCGTGTTTCAAGGCGTAGCTGGAAAGCGGAGAAATCGGAGACTCTGCGGGAACGAATTTTTCTAAAGGCTTGGTTGAAAAAGATCAAGCCTTTTTATTATGTGTATATAATATGTGTGACCCCTATGGGGTCATTATATTTTTGTTCTCTTATCTATAAACTTGTGACTCCTACAGAGTCATATTATATCAGTATCTCTAAAAAAATCAACTTAGCAAATAATTCAGTTTCTGCTGAAGAAATTATAATATAATACAGTCTATTAATTTCAACTCCTTAGGAGTTGTATATTTATAAAATGTACTTTCCTTGTCATCGCGACTTCGTAGAAGTCGAACATCTATAGCTGTTTGACATTAAATTACCACGACTCCATAGGAGTCGCACAAAACTAATTATTAAGTTTTATAACTATGACTATAAAAACTATTGTAAAATTGCACAATTGGACTTATATTGAAAAAATTTATACTTCATTCCATGAATTAACCTACTGCATATGAAATTTCTATCTAAAATTCTTTTTTTAAGTCTTTTTGTAATATCGGGAATCCTTCTTTTCCAGGCGCAGGATTTTAACGGTCATAAATTCGATGATAACAATCCGAATATTGACCAGCCTACAAGAGAATCAATGAGTCATTATCATGCATTCCAGAAGATGGATAATCAAACAGATGTAATAACTGATGCATCAGGATTTGATAATTTTGATATTGGTATAGATGGCGCTGAGCAATGGGTTGGCACAAATCCGTTAAACCCGCTGCAAATATTTATGGGAGCAAATGGTTCACCTCAAAATGCAAGGAATTCATCAAATGGCGGTTTAACATGGGCGCTAAACCAGCCTTTATATCCGGGCGGAACGTGCTGTGACCCATGGGGCGCATACTTATCTAATGGTAAATTAATTTACGGCTCAGGTGTTAACGGGCAGTATGTTTATACTTCTTTAAATAACGGAGCTACATGGACATCACCTGTACTTTCAGTATCAGGAAATGACAGGAACACTTTAGCTGCCGAGGAAACAGGCACGGGTCCGTATGCAAATTATGTATATGCCGCTATCACACCGGGCAGTTTTGCAAGAAGTACTGATGAAGGTTTAACATGGACAACAACTTATTCGAACTCAAATACATTACCCGGAGTAATGATAGCAGTGGGTCCAAATGGCACAACAAACGGAGGCAGTGTTGTGTATGTTACCAATACAGGCGCTCAGCAAAACGCAATTTATACTTTTCAGCGTTCAACCGATGGCGGACTGACTTTTAATGTAACGGGTGTGCAGATAGTTGCAGGGTTTGTCGGGACACTTAATACTGTTCCCAGAATGGTAATCAATAATGCAAGAACCAGACCCTACCCAATGATAGCAATGGATAACAGCAGCGGAACATATAGGGGAAGATTATATCTAGTATATGCATCTAACGATCCTGCGGGTGATGGAAATAAACCAGATGTGAAACTTGTTTGGTCTTCTGACTATGGTGCAACATGGTCAAACTGGGTAAGAGTTAACGATAATGCTAATCCCCAGCTAAGCGACCAGTGGTTCCCCGCAATTTGGTGTGAAAAGACAACGGGTAAGCTTTATATTAAATGGTATGATACACGCGAAGGACCAGCTACCTACACTACAGGAGTTTGGGGTACTTATTCTACCGATGGCGGACAGACATTCGCTGCAAACCAGAGGATATCAAACGCTACATTCACTTATCCATGCCCTTCCTGCGGCGCAAACCAAAACTGTTACCGCGGTGATTATGATGGTATGACTGCTAACCCTGTTACTGGTTTTGCAGTATGGTATGACGCAAGAAATTGTAATTACCTGACAATGGGTTCCTACTTCCCTGATTATGCAATGAAAGTAAACCCTGCAAGTGATTCTTTAAACAGTATTGTTGATAGCGCTTATTACCGGGTATCAGTTCCTGCTGTAAAATTATATACCAGGTCAGTTAAATTTACATCAACAGTATCACCGGCTCCCGGAACAGGTTCTATAACTATGACATTTGTGAATAAAGCTTCCGAGACTCCGCTTGACTCTTTGACAACTTACCCCGATTCGCTGAGGATTAAGATAAAGACCTCGGGGAATGTAACAAATGGAACTTATACAGTAACGGTAAACGGCGCCGGTCCAAACGGAACTCCTGTACATCAGAGGACTATCACTTTACTTGTTAATAATGTAATAGGCATAAGTACTTTGGGCAACGAAGTACCAACATCCTATTACCTGTACCAGAATTATCCAAATCCGTTTAATCCGAATACAAATATCAGGTTCGATATTTCAAGACCGGGTATTGTGAATCTTAAAATATATGATGTAGCGGGAAAAGAAGTATCAGAATTAATAAACGGTCAGTATGCCCCGGGAAAATATAATTACGATTTCAATGCCGGAAATCTATCGAGCGGAATATACTTCTATAAACTTGAAACACCCGAATATACAAGCATAAGGAAAATGGTTTTGGTGAAATAATGAAGTAACAATTTCGGGAAAAAACCGAACCCCCATTTACAATTATTGAAGGATATTAATGTTTGATCAATTTTTTGAATGCAATTATCCCCCCTTGCTTCTTAAAAGGGGGAACATTATCTGAAGTATTCCATTTTCAGTAATTAAACGAAAGTAGTATCCCAATTTCAATTTCGATGGGGGCTACGCCTTACTACACAATGTGTTAGGAAGGTTTGTTTTTAAAAGCTTTAGACCACCCCGCATCCGGCTACCGCCGGCTGTATCCCCTCCTTAACAAAGGAGGGGAGCTTGTTACATCCCCCCACTGTCAGAGCCAGTTCTTCGATTTATCAAAGGGGGGATATTTGAGTCACAGTATTCCTTCGGATTTGATTGAACAGAATTAACGGGGTTTTTATTAGCATCAATGGGGGTTTTTGTAACATTTTTATTTTGAGCTTTTTACAAAACTCATTCAAGAAACAATACAGTAAACTGAAATCAATTTATTAATTTTAAGAAGGGCTTGATGATAAATCAAGCCTTTTTTGATAATAAACTTTTTGTTTTCCCTTTAATATGGCATATATCTATGCATTTAACACAAAATGCGGTCTTTTTTTAAAATTGAATTATTACTATATTATTGAAGAAAATAATCAATCTATTAACTAATTTAATCACATATGAAAAATATTACGAGATCTGCTCTCTTGTTACTAGTTATATTTTCCGGAATATTCTTTTTCCAGGGACAAAATAGCTATGTAGGATGGGATGATGACCCAAATTTAGACCGCGTACCTTACGAGTATTTTCTGAGAAATATGAACAAACCTCAAACTGATCCGCAGCCATTTGTATATACAACTTCAGATGGTTACGATAATTTCAATGTTGCGCTTGATCTGGCTGAAGGTCATATTTCAATTAACCCAACAAATCCGTTAAATGCCTTTGTGGCTTTTAACGCTAGCGGTGTAGGCTCAGCCCCAACAACTACAACAGATGGCGGCATCACATGGACAAGAGTAAACCCTGTATGGGGCGCAACTATGTCCGGCGACCCATGTACAGGATATGACAGCCTTGGTAACGCATATTTTGAAAATATGTGGGGAAGTCCTATAATCGGGACAAAAATCGCAAAATCAACTAATGGAACTACTGCATGGTTAACACCTGTAGCGGCAAATGCCGGCAATGATAAGAACTGGATAGCAGTTGACCAGACCGGTGGACCATATAAAGGATATGTTTACAGCGCAATGACAAATTCCGGAAGTTGTAACTTTGCCAGAAGTACAGATGCAGGAGCTACATTTAATGTAGTTACCGGGCTAGCTCCGCATGGTTTACCCGGCGCAATGCCTTGTGTTGGTCCAAATGGAGGTATACAGGGTGGTAGCGTTTACGTTGTTACAAATGCAGGTTCTTCTTTTTCACCAACATATACATTTTTTAGATCTACAGATGGCGGGGCTTCATTTTCACAACAGTCACAGGTAGTGTTTGCAAATTGTGTAGGTGATAATGTAGCCGGAAGAAATTCCGTTCAAAACATGAGAACCAGACCATATCCATTCATTTCAGCTGATAATAGTTACGGTCCAAACAGAGGAAGGTTATATTTAATATATGCTTCAAATACACCTGTTGGATGCGGTAATAAACCTGATATTTTTTGCAGGTCTTCCTCAGATTTTGGCGTAAACTGGTCTAATGAAGTAAAAGTTAATGATGATGCAAGTTCAGAAAATAATAACCAGTGGCATCCGGCAATGTGGTGCGATAAATCCACCGGCAGACTTTGGGTACAGTGGCTTGATACAAGAAACACACCAACAAGTGATAGCTGCGAAGTTTACGCGTCATATTCAACTGATGGCGGAACAACATTTATTCCAAATGTTAAGATCTCAAACGCTAAATTTAGAATAAACTGTACCGGATGCGGCGGCACAGGAACACCTCTTTACTTAGGCGATTATAATGGAATAAATTCCATAGGAAACCAGTCCATGATGTGCTGGGCAGATTTCAGACAGAACAATTTCCAGAGTACTGTTGCATACTTCCCTGATTATGCATTGAAAACAAGAACAACTGTTGATAGCCTTGCAGTTGCAGGTCAGACAAAGGATTATTTTGTAACAGTTCCTTCTGTTAAATTATATACAGGTTCTATAAAATTCTCAGCTTATTTATCAACGCCGCCGGCTCAGGGCAATATAACAGTTCAGTTCCTTAACAAGACAACTAACCTGCCGCTTGATTCACTCACAACATTTCCTGATTCAATAAAAATGAGGGTATCAACTGTTCCGGGTACATCAACAGGTATTTTAACACTTAATGTTAAAACTACAGGTTCCGGAGGCATGCCGCCTGTTCATTTGCGTTCATTTAATATCAGGGTTCATAATCCAATTGGTATAGAGCCAATAAGCTATGAAGTTCCGGTAAAATTCAGCTTATTACAGAACTATCCAAACCCATTCAATCCTGTAACTAATATCAAATTTGATATTGCAAAATCAGGATTGGTGAAATTGATAGTTTATGATATTACAGGCAAACAGGTTGCGGGTCTGATAAACCAGGATCTGGCTGCAGGAAGTTATAAGTATGATTTTGATGCAACCGGTCTTGCAAGCGGTATTTATTTTTATAAGCTCGAGGCAACAGGATTTACTGCAATAAAGAAAATGATCTTAGTAAAATAATTTATTTGGTTTTCATTTTTCTAAAGGCTTGGTCAAAAAGATCAAGCCTTTTTTATTTTGTGTATGTATTATGTGTGACCCCAATGGGTTCATTATATTTTTGTACTCTAATCTATAAACTTATGACTCCTACGGAGTCATATTGTATCAATATCTCTAAAGAAATCAACTTAACAAATAATTCAGATTCTGCTGAAGAAATTATAATATAATACAGTCTATTATATTAAACTCCATAGGAGTTGAATATAATAATCATACAGAACCCCCATTCGTGATTTTGCATGGATCTTATTTTAAGATAAATTGATGGTTAAAGGGAATTCAGACACTCAAGTCCCCCCTTTAACAAAGGGGGGATAAAATCTTGAGTATATTTTAATTCATGATTAATCAATAGCATTGAAGGATTACAATGATCATCAATGGGGGTTGTTTTTGCATCATTATAGCTATATTGATTTTCCCTATTCAAGTTTTCATAAATAACACAAACCCCCTGTTGATTATATCAACAGGGGGTTTTTATCAGTGATGTTAGTTTAAATCATGA
>JANPBV010000170.1:0-2401 GCA_031430615.1 Ignavibacteria bacterium
TTGAATCATGAATCAAAACCGCCCGGATGAGGGGGTTTTCTGGCTTATCACTCCTGGGGATCGCGGGAGCTATTTTTGCTTCCAAGCAAACCATTGTGACTCCTGACAGTTTTGATTTTGTGCTCTCATCACAGGTTTTAGAGCATGTTAAAGATGTTGACCAGTATATGGGTGAATGCATAAGAGTATTAAAAACGGGAGGCATCCTATTGCTATCCACACACGGTACATGGCAGTTCCACGCATCGCCTTATGATTATAACAGGTGGACCTGTATGGGCTTGCATTATTTGATAGAGCGCACTGGATTTGAAGTAATTGAATACAAGCCAATACTCGGACAATTAGCAGTAACTTCTCAATTAAGGTTAAGCTTTTTTGACTCATTTGCAAACATGATAGGTGTCGTTGGAAGGATACTCCTTGCCCCGGTAGCTTTATTATACCAGTTTAAAATGATGATAGAAGATGCGATAACCCCGGCCAGGGTTAAAAAACGTGACTCGGCAATTTTTCTTTTTATAGCAAAGAAAAAGTAATAATTCTTTAGAATGAAAAGAAAGAAAATACTATTTGTTAAGAATTATTACGCCAGCCCAAAGTTCATTACTAATGATCTGGAAATTCTGAGTGAAGAATATCAAGTTACCCTGCAAAACGTAAAGAACAGGAAAAACGCTTTAATTTTATTTTCTCTCATAAAGCAATCCTTATACTTATTTTTTAATACATGGCGTTATGATCTTATATATATTTGGTTTGCTGATTACCATTCTTTTCTCCCGATATTATATTCAAAAATATTCTTTAAAAAAAGTATAATTTGCGCCGGCGGGTATGAATCAACATACATTCCCGAGATAAACATGGGGGTTTTCACAAATTCATCCATTTCTAAAGCAGTTCGTTCATTTTGTGTTAAGTTCAGCCTTAAACACTGCAATTACATTCTGCCTGTAGATGAGACTTTGATAGAGCATACAAATAATTACATATATTCAGATTTACCAAACAAAGAGCCATTGAAAGATGGTATTAAAACGTTTATACCCCGAATAAAAACAAACTTTCAGACAATGTATCTAGGGTATGACCCGGAATTATTTAAAAAACCACCGGAAATTAAAAAGGAAAGATCAGTTGTAAGCGCCGGTTTAATAGTCAATGATGACGAATTCAGGAGAAAAGGTTTTGACCTGCTCATAAAAGTGGCTGAAGAATTGCCTGATATAAAATTTATATTAATAGGATTTAGTGAGTTTTATCTGAATAAATTAAAATACAATACCCCAGCTAATGTTGAAACACATGGTATAGTAACTTACAGCAAACTTATTGAGTGTTACAGTAAAGCAAAGGTTTACGCGCAGTTTTCGATGTTTGAAGGAATGCCAAGCTCAATTTGCGAAGCGATGCTTTGTGAATGCATTCCCGTTGGTTCAAACGTTAATGGAATACCAAAGATAATTAATGGATGCGGTTTTATTATTAATACTAAAGATGTTGGGCAGGTAAAAGAAGTTATATTAAAAGCTATGGAGCAAAATGAAAAATCCGGCATCAATGCCAGAAATTATATAATCGAAAATTTTAACTTCGATCAAAGGACATTTACCTTACTAAAACTTTTAAACAAATTGTTAAAATAGTTAAAAATAATTAGAATTTTCTCAAATATCCTCTTACCTAAATTCTTAAACTAAAGTAACGATTTTTCACTTAAACTATTAAAATACAAGTATTAAAACCTTGATTTATTAAAAGAATTATCATAATTTAAAAAATATCTAAAGGAGAATTCAATGAAAAAAATTTTTAAAATTCTGGGCATATTGCTCATTATCGTTATCGTATTTGCTGCGGGTGGATACATTTATCTTGTATCATCATTCCCAAAAGTAAGCGCAGCGCCGGATATAAAAATAGAACCAACCCCCGAGAGGCTTGAACGGGGTAAATTCCTTGCGAACAGTTTTGGATTCTGTATAGATTGTCACAGTGACCATGATATAAATAAATTCAGTATGCCGGTTGTACCCGGAACTGAAGGAAAAGGCGGAACAGATTACGGAGAAAGCGCAGGATTTGTTCCGGCTTCAAACATAACATCAGATAAGGAAACAGGTTTGGGAAACTGGACAGACGGTGAGATATTCAGAGCAATTACTGCCGGTGTTAATAAAGATGGGAAGTTTTTAGCCCCCATGATGCCATATGCATTGTTTGCCGAAATGGATAAAGAAGATATATATTCTATTATAGCTTATATTAAGACCTTGCCGGCAATTAAGAATAAAGTTGCCGATAAGAATTTAAAATTCCCTGAAAATATTATATTCAGAACTATACCTGCTGATGCGAATAATTTTGGTAAGAGACCATATTGTACGGATAAGATAAA
>JANPBV010000171.1:0-5733 GCA_031430615.1 Ignavibacteria bacterium
CACTGGAAATTATATCCACCTAACCAGCCTGTAACATCAACAACTTCGCCTATGAAATAAAGTCCGGGCACTTTTTTTGATTCCATCGTTTTGCTTGAAAGCTCATCAGTATCAACTCCGCCTTTTGTGACCTCAGCTTTACCAAAACCTTCTGTGCCTTTTGGGACTATCACCCAGATATGCAGCTTCTCTTTTACAAGAGATATCTCTTTGTCAGATAACCAATTAACAGGTTTTGAAGTGAAGTTCAATTCACACCATTTTTCAGTGAATCGTTTGGGATAAATTTTTGCAAGCACATTAACAAGTTCAGTTTTATTTGGCTTATTTTCTTCTATCAATGAAGCAATATCAATCTCTAGCAGCAGGTCAATAATAACTTCATCGCCCTCATTCCAATAACTTGATATTTGAAGTATTGCCGGACCGCTTAATCCTTTATGAGTAAACAATATATTTTCCCGGAAGCTCATATTATTACAAGAAACTATAGAATCAATTGATAGTCCGCTCAAATCACTGTATGATTTTTCATTTAACGTAAACGGTACCAATCCCGGAACGGTTTTAGTTAATTTAATGCCAAATTGTTTTGCGAGTTTATATCCAAAATCAGTCGCTCCCATTTGGGGTATTGATATTCCGCCTGTTGCAATGACAAGTGATTCTGAAACGAACTCACGTAAATTGGTTTTGAGTATAAACTTATCATTTTTTACAATTTCAGAAACCGCGCAGTTTACTTTAATTTCAACACCAGCATCATCGCATTCCCTTTGCAGCATTTGAACAATTTCCTTTGCGGAACCGTCACAAAAAAGCTGTCCTAACTTTTTTTCGTGATACTTGATGCCGTGTTTTTCTATGAGTAATATAAAATCCTGCGGAGAATATCTTGCTAAAGCTGATTTGCAGAAATGAGGATTCTTTGAAATAAAATTCTCAGGTTTTACATCAAGATTGGTAAAGTTACACCTGCCCCCTCCGGAAATAAGTATTTTCTTTCCGATCTTCTCAGCGTGCTCAAGCACTAAGATCTTCCTGCCCCGCTTTCCTGCTTCAATTGCGCACATAAGTCCAGCAGCCCCTGCGCCGATTATGATGGTGTCGTACAATTCTATAATTTTAGTTTGGAAGGATTGCTTCTTGAGTCATGCAATGAAAGAATGATTATCTCTTTTTCATTGATCCTATAATATATAGTAATTTGTTCCATAAGAACGCTTTTGCGAAAATACTGCCGGTTAGATACTGAAGGATAACTATAAGGAAATTGTCTTATTGTTTGAATTCGTTTTTTGAAAATCCTGTTAAACCTTCTGATTTCAGCAAGAGACCAATTTTCATTAAGATATTCAATAATATACGCAAAATCTCTTTGAGCCCTTGAAGATAGCTTTATTTCTGAAACCATTTTTCATGTTTCTTCTTGAATTCATCATAGCTTATTGTTCTGCCTTCTTCAACATCTTTTAAACCTTCTTCAATACCTTTTCTTTCAGCTTCTGTCAACGACTCCCATTCAATAACTTCATCATTTAGAACAAAGTTGATAATCTCCTGTATTTCATTGAGTTTATCGCTATCCTCTAATGTTTCAATTTGGTTATGCAAATTTTGCTTTATTTCTGTTTTTGTCATTTTTAAAAATAAAGAATTTAAATTGAAATTGCAACATTATCTATAACTGCCTTTAATTGTATATCCTTTATCAAAATCGTTATTTAAATAATCTTTAATTACGAAAAATGTGAAATAACTTCCTCCATCGCCTTTTATAACAGGTATATTAAAATTAAATACAGATAAGTTCTTGTTATAAGAATAAATCATTTCATCATTTAGTAAATTATATATTTTAATAGATGAGCTATCAACTGTAAAATAGTATTTTAAAGGGTCATAATTGATATCGCCTGTTACTGTATTTAATAATTTACTTTTATAATCAGGGTAATGTTTATTTTCAGAGGGACCAATTGAAAATTTATCTACAATAAAGAATTTATAATAATTACCAAAAGAAACAAAATCACCGAAAATACCTCGTGTGTAGCTTTTAGGTTCTATTTTGTTCATTGGGTCTACATATAATAAACTATCATTAATGTACCGATTTAGAAATTTTTCAAATAACTCTTTATTTGGGATTGTTATAGTATTTGATTTCATATTCTTCACACACTCCAAATCCCCGTTCACCTTTTTATATAATTCCAGATATTTCTCTCCCCCAAGCTCGCTAAGCAGAAATGAATTATACAATCCTGATACCGGATAAGTCATACTGCCATCCATGCTTCTGAACTGATCGAATGTAAATATTGAATCATAGGTCAACTCCCCTGTTTTTTGGAGATAATAGCCTAAATCTGTTACTACCCTTGGAGCCATACCACCTCTGCCGCCGACTGCAACAGCAAACCCTTCCATAAAAAACGGCAGTGTGTATAAACCAAGTTTCTTTAGCTTGTAGTTTATCAGTAAGTGAGCCACCTCATGAAAGTGTGTTTGGTATGATGTAACTACTTCATCGGTTCCCAACATTGCAAGACCTTTAGCGTTAAATCCCGTAATTTTTTCGACTCCTTTTTCATCAGCGCAGAAAATATATCCCAGCTTTTCCTTCTCCAGTATTCGTTTTTCTGAAATTGTGAAACCTAATGTATCTGCTATCATCTCAACAAAATCATCAAGCCTCTTTATGCAGTAATCATTGAAATATTTCAGCTCTTCAATGCTGAAAATGAAGTATTTACTCTCTTTTTTCTCCCAGTTTTGAGTATAATAAGTGCTATTTGTTACAAACCCATCATTAAAATAATATACTTTACTGAAATTTGCATCAGGAACACTGAATATCACCTGCATATAAGTATCTGCCGGCGGCTCATCCTTTACCTCATATTTATATTTTCCGTTTTTTACGCCGTCTTTAATTTCATCAGGCAGTTCATACCCTAACATGAATTTATTCTTCAACCCGGTATAAGCAACACCAAGCCTTTCGCTCTTAGCAAGCTCATCTTTATTTACATAATCCGTAATTTCAGGTTTATCAAATATAAGGGCATCAAAGAACTTCTGTGGTATTGTTTGTGAGAACGTGACAGATTGCGCCACGAATAGGAAAATTATCAAGCAACTTAGATTTATATTAATTGTCATTATTTATTTTTAACTCTCGTGCCACGAATAGAATTTTCGTTAAACAAAATGAAATAAAGATAAATTTGAATCTAATGTATTCTTAAAAGAAACTAATTTCGTGGAACGAATATCTTCTAAATCAATTCAAACCAAGAATAAAAATATTCTAAAGAATATTTTGCAACTTTCTACTATCAAGCAATTCATTTGATAACTTATAAAAATTTTCCTTAGACTTTGAGATTCCTATTAAATCATATGCAACCTCTTTATTACATAACGTTCCTTTTCTCATTCCAGCATAATCCTTAAACGAAGAGTATTCCCAATCTTCCATACATTTTACAAGTCCAGCATTTACCGGATTTTGATGAATATAATTAAAGCAAACTAACCCGTAATTATTACTTTTATAATTGGTTAAAGCAGCTAAACACTTTGCTTTACTGTTCTGTTGAAACAATGAACCCACTCTCTTTTCCTGAAGATTAATTGCTTTAGTGTAAGAACTTAGCAGAACTCTGAACCCGGTACTGAATTTTTCTTCGTCAAAGTTATTGAATGTTGATACCATAAAATGAAAGTGGTTTGGCATTAAGCAATAACAAATAAAATCTGAATATGGTTTTAATTCGGCTCTAAACTTTTGTAAAAAAATAGGTAATTCTTCATTGTGAAGAATATCTTTTGTTTGTTGTTCCCTCTGTTATAGATATGATATATATTATCAGGATAAAGTTTCATATTAATGATAAAAAAGATACTCGTTCCACGAAATGAGTTTCAATAGAGTTAATCAACATAAATTAGTTAAGTTTATCTTTTTCAATCTTCGGTTATCCTATTCGTGGCACGAGTGGTTTTATTGTGTAGCACGATAATAATTTGACATTTGGATTTTGTCATTTGAAATTTTACCTCTACCCCATCCACATGGTTCTATCAAGCGAGCGGTATTGAATTGCTTCACTTATATGGGCAGAATTAATATTTTCCTCACCTGCAAGATCTGCGATTGTTCTTGCTACTTTAAGAATCCTGTCATAAGCGCGAGCTGAGAGTCCAAGCTTTGTAATTGCCATTTTCATAAGCTCTTCGCTTGCAGTATCTATTTTACAGAATTCCCGGATATCCTTAGACTGCATATCGGCATTACAGAAAATATGCTTCTTGTCTTCAAATCTTTTTATCTGGAAATCACGGGCTTTGATGACCCGTTCCCTTATATCAGCAGAAGGCTCACCCGCAGTCGTTGAAGAAAGCTCTTTATACTTAACTGACTGCACCTGTATATGAATATCAATTCTATCAAGCAAGGGTCCTGATATCTTTGACATGTAACGCTGTATCTGCTGTGGCTGGCACTGGCAATCCTGGTTAGGGTTGCCGAAATTACCGCATGGACATGGATTCATAGCAGAAGCAAGCATAAAGTTACAGGGGTAATCAACCGAAATTTTTGATCTTGATATGGTTACTCTCCCGTCTTCAAGCGGCTGGCGCATAACTTCAAGCACATTTTTCTTAAACTCAGGCAGCTCATCAAGAAATAATACCCCGTGATGCGCAAATGATATTTCGCCCGGTTTTGCGGTGGGTCCGCCGCCAACTAAGGCAACATCACTTATTGTATGATGCGGTGAGCGGTATGGTCTTATAGATACAAGTGCTGTGTTAGAAGGAAGAAGTCCCGCAACTGAATGGATCTTGGTAGTTTCAAGCGCTTCATCAAAAGTCATAGGCGGCAGTATTGTTGGAATACGTTTTGCAAGCATTGTTTTCCCTGAGCCCGGAGGTCCGACCATAATAATATTATGTCCACCTGCTGCTGCAACTTCAAGCGCCCGTTTTACTTCATGCTGTCCTTTTACATCCGCAAAATCAACAATACTTTTCTGGTCAACATTAAATATTTCTTTCAAATCAACTTTAAACGGCACTAACCCTCCGCCGTTATTCAGGAACTCAACGACTTCCTGCAACGTGCCTAGCGGATATACATCAATACCTTCAACCATTGCAGCTTCCCTGGCGTTTTCCTCAGGGACAATTATCCCTTTCAATCCCTGCCTCTTTGCTTCAATCGCAATCGGAAGGACACCTCTTACGGGTCTAAGTTTTCCATCAAGAGAGAGCTCGCCAACAAACAGGTAATCGTTCAGCATATCAGGCTTAATTTGGTCAGCTTCACAAATTACTCCAAGAGCAATAGGCAGATCAAAGCCACTGCCTTCTTTCCTAACATCTGCCGGAGCTAGATTAATTGTAATTCTGCGTATGGGGTAATGATAACCTGAATTCTTAATAGCCGCAACAACTCTTTCCGATGCTTCGGAAACAGCTTTATCAGGCAATCCGACAATAATAAATTTAGATGGTATCTGAGTTGAAAAGTGGGTTTCAACTTTAACTATGAATGCATTAACGCCAACTGTTACCGAGGTTAATATTGGTGATATCATAATTTATAAGCCATAAAGGCATTTATTTAAATATTATTTAAAATAATTTTTGTAGTCTGATTTCTTTTATATCCTTATCATTAAGCTTAGCTTCAATTAAAACCGTATTATCAAAAACGTT
>JANPBV010000172.1:0-5038 GCA_031430615.1 Ignavibacteria bacterium
GTTAAGCTTGCAATGGAAAAATTGCTGCAGGAGAACTTGAAAATTGACGAGAGGGTTGCCGGTATGGTTAAATTATTAGGCGAAAACAAAACGGATTCTTCAGTTGTTTTATTTAACAGTATTACTTCCAACACTACAAAGGCTTTGACCGTACTTGCAATGGATTCAATCTGGAACACTAATGAAGCATCACTTGTAAAGATATTTGATAACAACCCGGTACAGAACGGTTTCAAAGCAAGAGCATCGTATATGCTGAGCGCGCAGCAGTTAATACAATTGCATGCTTTTTTGAAGAAGTTGTTTATGAGTGTATAGAGTTTAACGAGTGTTTAGAGTGTTTAGAGTTGGATGAGTAGATAAATTTTAATAAAGTTTAAAAAGGATTAAAAATATAATTTGTATAAATTCACAAAAATAAGGACCCTACTATTATTAATGATGCTGAGCCTGTGTTCAGTATCAAAAGCAATTGATACCCCTAAGGTAGAAGTAGGTATAGATGAAAAACTTGGTGAAACAATACCGCTTGAACTTTCATTTTTGGATGAAACCGGAAAGTCGGTATCACTAAGAAGCCTGATAACCAAACCAACATTGTTAACGCTGGTTTATTACAGATGTCCCGGAATATGCTCACCTTTAATGAATGGGGTTTCATCGGTAGTAGGCAAACTTGATATGGAGCCGGGGAAAGATTTCAATATTGTAACCATAAGCTTTAATCCAAAGGAAGATTATTTAATGGCATCAGGTAAAAAAAGAAATTACCTGGATAACATGAAGAAAAAGATTCCCGAGGATAGCTGGAAATTTTTAACAGGGGATAGTTTAACCATTGCAAGGATAACCGATGCAGTTGGTTTCCGCTACCAACCGCAAGGTGAAGATTACATGCACGGCGCGGTGCTTACGGTTCTTTCACCAACAGGAAAGATAGCGCGCTATTTATACGGCACTGATTTTCTGCCGATGGATATTAAGCTTGCCTTGAACGAAGCATCAGAAGGGAAATCAACCCCGGCAATAAATAAGCTTTTAAAGATATGTTACAGCTATGACCCCGCAGGAAGAACATACGTTCTTAACTTTACAAGAATTGTAGGCGGTGGAATGCTTGTACTGATAGCGGGATTTGTTTTAATATTAACACTGAAGAAGAAAAAAAATCATAATATACCCGTAAATACTCTAAACGGGAAAGGAAGCATATAAAATGGCTAATGGATCATTAGCAAATGAAGTAAGTTATTTAGAATACCAGGGCAAGCACAAAGGAATACTGGGCTGGCTTCTATCGGTAGACCACAAGCGAATAGGCTTGATGTACCTGATGGGCATAATGATATTCTTTTTTGTCGCAATGACGCTTGGTGTTATGATGAGACTTGAAATGCTAACACCGGGCGAAACTATCATGAAGCCGCAGACATATAATTCCGTTTTCACTCTGCATGGTGTTATTATGGTATTCCTATTCATTATCCCCGCTATACCGGCGGTGTTCGGTAATTTTATGCTGCCTATTCAAATAGGCGCAAAAGATGTAGCTTTCCCCAGGCTGAACCTTTTTTCATGGTATCTGTATGTAGTTGGGGCAATACTTGCAATTGTATCGCTCTTTGTAGGCGGTGGCGCTGCTGATACAGGGTGGACGTTCTATGTGCCATACAGTATTCGCTCAGCGCAAAATGTTACGATGACAACAATGGCTGCTTTTGTGCTTGGTTTTTCTTCTATAGTAACGGGTTTAAATTTTGTTGTGACTATTCACCGTATGCGGGCGCCTGGTATGACATGGTTCCGCATGCCGCTGTTTGTTTGGGGCTTGTATGCAACAAGCTGGATACAGGTTCTTGCAACACCGGTAATTGGTATCACACTCGCTTTGATAATGCTTGAAAGATATATCGGTATCGGAGTATTTGACCCTGCATTAGGCGGTGACCCAATACTTTACCAGCATTTGTTCTGGATATACTCTCACCCGGCGGTTTACATTATGATCCTGCCTGCGATGGGTGTTGTATCAGAGATACTTCCCACGTTTGCTAGAAAAGATATTTTCGGTTACAAGCAGATAGCGATATCTTCACTTGGTATAGCATTAATTGGATACCTTGTGTGGGGACATCATATGTTTGTAAGTGGAATGAGCGATACATCGAGAATAGTATTTTCACTCTTAACTTTTCTGGTAGCCATACCCACAGGAGTAAAAATATTCAACTGGGTAGCAACACTTTATAAAGCTTCTATAAGATTCAGTGCACCGCTATATTACGTGCTTGGATTTATTTTCATATTTTCAATTGGCGGGTTAACGGGGCTTGTTCTTGGCGCGCTTGCAACGGATATTCACGTAACTGATACGTATTTTGTTGTGGCGCATTTCCATTACGTGATGTTTGGCGGTATGGGTATAATGTTCTTTGCGACAATGCACTACTGGTTCCCAAAGGTCTTTGGCAAGATGTATAACGAAAAGATCGCTATTGTGGCATGCACGGTGATAATAATCGGATTCAATTTACTTTACTTCCCGATGTTCATAATGGGATATATGGGAATGCCAAGAAGATATTACGATTACCTCCCGCAGTTCCAGGGATGGCATATACTTTCAACAGTTGGTTCATGGATACTTGTAAGCGGAATAGTTTTTATGTACGGAAATTTATTGTATGCATTACTTAAAGGACCCAAAGCATCAATGAATCCATGGGGCGGCACAACACTTGAGTGGAGAGTTCCATCACCTCCTCCATTAGAGAATTTTGATGAAATACCTATTGTTACAGGCGGACCGTATGTTCACGATAAGCAGACTTATATAATGCATCCAAGCAAAGAGGGTTTGAACGCAAACGGCGGCACGAAAACAGTAAACCAGGAGGCGGCTATATGACAGAACATAGTGAAGTGTTGAACCAGGGAGAGCATGCAGCGGTTCATGTACACCGCGATGATGAAGGTTCAAAAATGGGAATGTGGCTTTTCCTTTTCACAGAACTATTGTTGTTTGGTGGTTTGTTCCTTATATATGGAGCTTACAGGTTTGAATACGCAGATGGCTTTAAAGTAGCGGCTGCTGATATGAATTCATTTATAGGCGCGGTAAATACGATAATACTTTTAACAAGCAGTCTATCGGCAGCGCTATCAATTGCCGCAATGCAAAGGAACCAGAAAAAGCTTGCGCTTGGAATGCTTTGGTTTACAATACTATGCGGAATAGCGTTTTTAGTAAACAAGTATTTTGAGTGGAGCCATGAAATTCACAACGGAATTTATCCCGGGGGTCCGGCGCTTGAAAATATGTCCAATGGAGAAATTTTATATTTTGGGCTGTATTATGTAATGACAGGGCTTCACGGGCTGCATGTAATTATCGGACTTATATTCATTGGTTTTGTAATGGTATTTATTGCGCGCGATAAAATTACAAGCACAAATTTCCAGAAGCTTGAAAATGCGGGTTTATACTGGCATTTAGTTGATGTGATATGGATATTTTTATTCCCGCTGTTTTATTTGCTTCATTAACACAAATAGCGAAATAGAGAAATTGTGAAATAGCGAATAGAGGTCTTGAGCAAGTGAGCAGATAAGTAGGTGAGTTGATAAATAACATGTTGAAGGTTTATGAGATTGCTTCCTTCCTCCCACTCCGTGGTTTTAAGGCGTGGCGTCGCTCTCGCTCCTCGCAAAACAGAATTGAAAAAAGAAATAAGAGTTTAATAATAAGATCATTAAATAATGAGTGAACATACACAAACAGGAGAGTTAATAGCAGAGCAGGCACATGCTGCTGGTCATGGTGAAGCTCATGCCGAGGGACACGGAGGGCATATGGTAAGCTATGGCACGTATTTTATAGTGTGGCTTGGACTGGTTGCCTTGACAGCTGTTACCGTTACAGTTGCCGGCATTCACCTTGGAAGCTTAACATTGATAACCGCAATGCTTATTGCCGCAGTAAAGACAACGCTTGTAGGCTACCATTTTATGCACATTAAATATGATAATGTTATCATAAAGGTTTTTATTCTTGTTTGTCTTGTAATATTTTTAACATTTTGGATCCTGACGTTCAGTGATCTATCATTCAGGTAATACATTACAGAGTTAATAAAAATGAATCCAATAGTAGAAATAGTAGATGATTCTTTCATATTCATAGTAGCCATATCGGTGATACTGCTCTTAGGCATTACCGTTGCGATGATATATTTTGTTTTCAGGTACAGCGAAAAAAACAACCCAAAGCCTGACCAGTCGATAACAGGAAGCACAACCCTTGAGGTATTATGGACCGTTATTCCTTTAATTCTCGTGCTTGCGATGTTCTTTTACGGATATGAAGGCTTTAAGGAAATGAGAAACATTCCGCCAAACGCTATGCTTGTTAAAGTAACAGGTAAAATGTGGTTCTGGCATTTTGAATATGAAAATAAAAAAACAAGTGATACTCTATTAGTACTTCCGCAGGGCAAGGATGTCAGGTTTGATCTTGAGTCAGTTGATGTAATCCATAGTTTTTACGTTCCCGCATACAGAGTGAAAGAGGACTGTATTCCAGGCAGAACAAATCGCATGTGGTTTCATACAACAAATATTGGAGTGTTTGATATTGAGTGCGCGGAATACTGCGGAATGAATCATTCATACATGCTTGGCAAAGTTAAGGTAGTGCCTGAGAAAGAATATCTTGAGTGGGTAAATAAAATTGATTCGGTTAAAAAAACTGATTCCGTCAAAACCGATTCATTGAAAACAGGCACATTAAAAACGGATTCGATAAAAACAACACAGCTTAAGGTAGATTCATCAAAGACAACAGGGAACAAGAAGGATACATTGAAGGTAAATCCGAAAGATTCACTGAAGAGAAAAGAAAAATAATCACGTGAAACCTTCCTTCGCTAGCGCTCAGTAAGGCAGGCGTGAGACCTTCCTTCGCTAGCGCTCAGTAAGGCAGGCGTGAAACCTTCCTTCGTTAGCACTCAGTAAGGCAGGCGTGAAACGTGAAACAAAA
>JANPBV010000173.1:0-4462 GCA_031430615.1 Ignavibacteria bacterium
TCCTCTAACAGGATGGGCTGTTGGTGCTGGTGGAAGGATATTAAAAACTACAAGTGGAGGGCTTACATTCATTCAGCCAATATCGAATGAAATACCAAACCAATATTCATTATCGCAAAACTATCCTAATCCGTTCAATCCATCAACAATTATCAGGTTTAGCATTCCTGTCGCTCCCTCCCCTTCAGGGAGTGTTGGGGTTTACAACCTTGTAAAGGTGGGGTTGATTATTTACGATATGCTCGGTCGCGAAATCACAACATTAATAAACGAACAACTTTCACCCGGAACTTATGAGGTTGAGTTTGATGGAAGTAATTTGCCAAGCGGTATTTATTTCTACAGAATAACTACCGGAGATTTTTCTGATGTTAAGAAAATGTTGATTGTAAAGTAAGGATTTCTTGACATGAAATCCCGCTTTAGCGGGAACGCTGATAAAATAAACGTTTAAACTTTTAGTTAAATAAAAGGAAGAAATAAAAATGAAAAGGAATATTTACATCAATGTAGTATTGTTAATGATTCTTTTTAGTTACTCTTCTTCAAATTCACAGCAGTATTTTATAAGAGATGCATTTCCAAATTTAACATTTAACAGTATCACAGAAATGGTATCTTCAAATGACGGGACAAACAGAATGTTTGTTACACAGCAACGCGGAATTATTTATGTGCTCCCTAATGACTCAACGATAACAACTCCTAAAGTTTTTCTGAACATATCAGATAGAGTTGCTCAAACCGGATATACACCCGGTTTACTCGGTCTTGCTTTTCACCCCAATTACATTAACAATAGATATTTTTTTGTGTTCTATATTTCCAACGAAAGTACTCTTCTTAGAACTATTATAGCCCGTTATACAACAAGTACTGTGAACCCTGATTCAGCATTAAAAAGCAGTGAACTCATTATTTTGTCGATACCAAGAGAAATTCCTGTTAATAATGCGGGGAAATTGGCATTCGGACCGGATAACTATCTGTATATGGGTGTAGGTTATGGCGGCCCTGGCGGCGACCCTGAAAACATATCTCAAAACAGGAGTTTACTTTTAGGAAAGATTCTCAGGATAAATATTGATTCAGTCTCAGGCGGAAATAATTACTCAATTCCTGTAACAAATCCATTTTATAGTAACACACAGGGGTATAAAGAGGAAATATATACATGGGGAATGAGAAATCCGTGGAAATTTTCCTGGGATATTCCAACAAACAGAATGTGGGCATCCGACCCCGGTCAGGGTGATTGGGAAGAAATTGATATTATTCAAAGCGGAAAAAATTATGGATGGCGAATGTGGGAAGGTAACTCATGTTATTGGGGACCCTGTGATACAACAGGAATGACTTTCCCTATTTGGGTATATAGCCACTCTAATGGTTGTACAATTGTCGGAGGATATGTATATAGAGGAACAAATATGCCCGGACTTGTTGGCAAGTATATTTATGCTGACCATTGTACCGGAAAAATATGGGCTTTGAGCTGGGATGGAGTCAATCCTGCAATAAATCAATTATTGTTAACTACAGGTTTCTTAATCTCATCGTTCGGGGTTGACCAGAACAATAATAATATTTATGTCTGCCAGTATTCAACAGCGGGAGCCGGTAAAATCTATAAACTGAATTACATACCATTAGCTATTCAGCCAATTTCAAATGAAGTTCCAAGCCAGTATTCATTATTACAAAATTATCCAAACCCTTTTAATCCAATTACAAAACTCAAATTCCAAATGTCAAATGAATCGTTTGCGAATTTATTAGTTTATGATGTACGCGGGCGTGAAATCGCAACTCTTGTAAACGAACAACTTAAACCCGGCACTTATGAAGTTGAATTTGAAGGGTTCAATTACCCAAGCGGAGTGTATTTTTGCAGGCTGGAAGCAGGAAATTATGTTGAGACGAAAAAAATGCTCCTATTGAAATGAGAAAACTTGTATATCTACTTTCAATTGTTTATTGCGTATTGCACATGGAAAATTCTATGTGCCAGGTTTCCCAGGAATGGGTTTCAAGATATAATGGACCACCTGGAAATAGCAGCGATGAGGCTCATTCAATAGCTGTTGACGGCTTTGGAAATGTGTATGTTACAGGTCATAGTGTAGGGAGTGTATCGTTTGGTGACTATGGCACCGTAAAATATAATTCTGCAGGTGTTCAGCAGTGGGCAGCAAGATATAATGGACCGGGAAATAGTTTTGAAAGGGCATATTCAATTGCAGTCGATGGTTCCGGTAATGTGTATGTTACAGGCAGGAGTACGGGAATCGGGACAGCTTATGACTATGCCACAATAAAATATAATTCTTCCGGTGATTCCGTTTGGGTACAAAGATATAACGGACCGGGAAATGGAGATGATGAAGCGCGTTCAATAGCAGTTGATGGATTGGGGAATGTATATGTTACGGGTTACAGTAAGGGGTCAGCACCAGGTCCTGACTATGCCACAATAAAATACAATTCTACAGGCTCTCAACTGTGGGTTCAAAGATACAACGGACCGGTAAACGGCTATGCAAATGCATATTCAATCGCAATTGACGGCTTGGGCAATGTATATGTTACAGGCAGGAGTTATGGTGGTGGGGTGGGTTATGACTATGCTACAATAAAATATAATTCAACCGGTGCAGTGCAATGGGTTCAAAGATATAACGGTACGGCAAATGATAATGATGAGGCATATTCAATTACAGTAGACGGTTCAAGTAATGTGTATGTTACGGGTACAAGTATTAGCATCGGGTCAGGTTATGACTATGTTACGATAAAATACAATTCATCAGGCACTCAGCAATGGTTTCAAAGGTATAGCGGTACGTCAAGTTCTTCGGGTTCAGATGCAGCTTTTTCAATTGCAGTAAATGATTCGGGTAATGTATATGTAACGGGTGAAAGTATTGGGTTCGGAACATTGTATGACTATGCTACAGTAAAATACAACTCTTCAGGTGTTCTACAATGGCATCAAAGATACAACGGACCCGGAAACGGTTATGACAATGCATATTCAATTGCAGTTGATAGCTCTGGCAATTTGTATGTAACAGGTAAGAGTTTGGGAATCAGTACAGATTTTGACTATGCCACAATAAAATATAATTCTTCTGGTGATTCCGTTTGGTTACGAAGATATAACGGACCGGGTAGTGGTGAAGATTATGCAAATTCAATTGCTATTGATGGTTTAGGAAATGTTTATGTAACAGGTCAGAGTACCGGAAGCGGAACTGGTTTAGACTTTGCCACAATCAAATATTCTCAATTTTTAGTCAGCATCCAACCAATTTCAACCGAAGTCCCAAACCAATATTCTCTTTCACAAAACTACCCTAACCCTTTTAATCCTGCAACAAAAATAAAGTTTGCAATACCCCCACATAATCTCCCCCTAACAGGGGGAGACAGAGAGGGGGTCTTATTAAAAATCTACGATATCCTCGGTCGTGAAATAGCAACACTTGTAAATGAGCAGCTAAATCCTGGCAATTATGAAGTAGAATTTGATGGTGCAAATCTTCCGAGTGGAGTATATTATTATAAGCTTATAGCCAGAGATTATTCAGAAACAAAGATAATGATTTTAATAAAATAAATATTATAGATATGAAGAATATATCCCACTTTTTATTTTTTATTTCTTTTGTATGCTTACAGACCTATCCACAGTATATATCAAGTAACTTTGACGATGTTATCGGAGCTAATTATAATGTATCTAAACTTTCTCCAGTATTTGATAATACTGTTAGCCCTACTTATAATTATTCAAACAATTCTATTACTTTTTCAATTCAGGAAGTTCATCCCTTAGCGAGAACTTTTTATGATCTTCAATCAAATGGTATAGCAAAAGAAATATGGCAGGATAATAATTTTCCAAATAAAATTCATGCTTTGTTTATGGTTGATACTACAACTACTCCTGGTAATCAAGATAGACGAACACGTTATTTTTTAAGCAATGATAGCGGTAATTCATGGACTTTCCAGAGGGATGTCCCGCCTTCAATACGCTCAGGATTTCCCTGTATAACTACTTTGTCTGATGGAAGAGCCGTCATAATAAATCATTCAACAGATGGTGGTTCCCCTTTGAGAACACAACAATATATAGAGACATCTTTTGCATCAAATATTTTTGAACGCAAAGATCCAGGTTCAAATCTTACTGCTGATGCTCCAATTTGGCCTGTTGGTATATCAACTTCAAATATTTCTAATCCAAATAAAGTAATTTTTCTGGCTTCGAATCAATCCTCTGATTCGACTTTTAGAAATTCAATGGTTAACCTTAACGGTAACGGAACTTTCAATGGTTATACCTTTTTACCTAATGCTTCTACGGCAAGTGGTTATTCTATTTCGCGTTCTGGTAATCGTATAGGGATCGTTTTTATTAAAGACTATCTCAATACCGGCAATACAAGAGGTTCGG
>JANPBV010000174.1:0-2036 GCA_031430615.1 Ignavibacteria bacterium
GTTCTTCCAACTGCGTATCCTGTTTGAACCGAAGGAAAATGAAAATTCCAAATGTATGCTGAACTATCATTTTTATTGATGGTCCAATTAACACCAGCGTTTGATGTTTTATACAATGACCATATGCCTCCTATATTAGTAATGAGAGAGCTGATTAATGCATACCCTGTTTGCAAATCTATAAAATTTACTTTTGGATTGAATCCTGTCAAGATAGGATATGTTTCCCAATTTAAACCACCATTACTGGTTTTGACCAGATAGGAATTATCGGTTACGAGATAAATATTATTGAGGTCAAAAAATTTAGATGAAAAAAGCTGGAAAAAAGGTATCTGGTTTTGTACTGTCCAATTACTTCCGAGGTTAGTAGTTTTTAAATATGTACCCAGGTGCCCAATAGTATATCCCGTATTTCCAGATAAATATACACTACTTAGATAATTCCCTTGCGGTAATGGATTTTGCCAAAACCATCCCTGCTGGGCGTAAACGTTCAGAATAGTTGTAATTAAAAAGAAAAAGGTTAATATGTATTTTTTCATACCAAGGTGTAATAAATTATTAACTCCAAAATGCGCCTTGCCAAAGGTAGGCAGGAGTTTCAAAAGTGATCCATCACTTATTAAAACTTAATGAAATAATTCTCACCAATCAATGCTAATTTAAGAAATTATTATTTATGGATTTAATGCTTTTTTCCTGCTATTTTACCAAATGGATAACATAGAAAATTCAGTTGAACACATATGCCAGAATTGCGGTACAGATCTGCATGGCAATTATTGTTCTAATTGCGGACAAAAAAGAGCTTCGCTGCATGATAAATCTGTTAGAGCGCTGTTTGCACATTTCATCGAAGAATTTTTTACTTATGATTCACGTTTTTTGCGGTCAATAAAATATTTATTTACCCGCCCGGGCTATTTAACGCATGAGTATATCTCATCACGCTATCAAAGTTATGTATCACCGCTTAAAATGTTTCTTTTTACAAGTTTTGCTCTTTTTTTCATTATGATAAATATTGATTCTGACCAGTACAAATCACTGGTTACTGAAACTGATGACGGGGACTTTATGAAGGAGTTTATTCTGGAGCAGCAATCTTTAAGCGGTAAATCACAGGATTTATACATTGAAAATTTTAACAGCCAGTTTAACGATAATATTACATTATATATTTTTATTATAATGATCTTATTTTCAGTGCTGCTGAAAATTGTTTACCTGCCTAAACATTATTTTTACGCAGAGCATATTGTACTAACCCTGCACTTTTTCACATTTGTGCTTTGGTGTTTTCTGCTTGGGGGAATTTTACAGGAATTTGATGATATTTTCGTTATCATCTTTTTGTATTTTGTACCCGGGATATATTTATTAATTGCTATTAGAAAAGTTTATCATAAAACTCTTTGGAAAGCAATAATTGTTAGTATGTTTATGACATTTTCATACTGGTTACTTATTACAGGCTGGATGATAGGAACAGTATTTGTAAGCGCGCTCAGGGCTGCATAAAAAAAGCGGCTATTAAACAGCCGCTTTTAAAGATTAATTCTCAAATTTATTATTTTATTAAAATCATCTTCTTTGTATCAGTAAACTCTCCAGCGTTAATTCTGTAATAATAAATACCTGTTCCTAGATTTTCAGCGTTAAAGTTAATTTCATAATTCCCTGCCTGCTTAAATTCATTAACCGGGGCTAATACTTCCCTGCCCAATACATCAAATATTGCAATTTTTACAAATGTATTTTGAGGGATAGAGTATTTTATATTTGTTACAGGGTTGAACGGATTCGGGTAATTTTGTGCAAGTGAAAAATTTGAAGGTGTATTACCGTTACCATTTACACCAGTTAATATCCCAAGTGTATCAGTCAATTTGATCACATTACCGTTTGATGAGACTGCGTAACCGTAAACTATATTTGCAGACTGGAAAAAATCAAAATGAGTCAGGTTTGTAACACCTCCCGGAGTTGGGGTTGTAACCCATGTTACACCGTTATCAGTACTTCTTTTTATT
>JANPBV010000175.1:0-7518 GCA_031430615.1 Ignavibacteria bacterium
ATTCGCCGGAATTATTGCAGTTTTTATATTTATCTCAATATCTTTTTCTGATAATACCTTTTTTAACCCTCCATTTATTCCGGATAACGTAACCCTGTGGTTATATTTGTACCAGATGTCATTACCGGAATAAATGGAGGGTTAAAAAAGGTATTATCAGAAAAAGATATTGAGATAAATATAAAAACTGCAATAATTCCGGCGAATAGATTTTTCATATTTATATATTTAGATTACAATAATTTATAAAAAGTAAAGTTCAGATAAAATGTATAAAAAAAATTCCCTCAAAGAATTTCAATGAGGGAATTTAAAACCAAAAAAAATGATGAAAATTTGTTTACCTATATTTAGTTCAAATCGTCACCGCATAGTCTTCCGCTTTTTGGAGACTCTGCGATAAAATAACAAAAATTACTTAGTCAAAATAAGCTTTATTGTTTTAGTATAACTGCCTGTCGAAGATCCGGCTTGACGGACAATTAGTTTTGCAAAATAGGTGCCACTTGAATATTTTTCCGCACTCCAGTCAACTTCATATTTGCCAGTTGATAATTCACCATTTACTAAAGTTGTAATTTCTTTACCTCTAATATCAAATATTTTCAATTCAACGTTACCTGCCTTTTGAATATCGAACTTGATCTTTGTAGCTGGATTAAACGGATTTGGATAATTTTGATGCAGCTCAAATTTCTGCGGAACTTCACTGCTTATCTGTTGAATGCCGATTGGGTCAATTACCTTAAAATTAAGCATCATACCATCATCTTCATGCTCAAGATTATGGCAATGGAATAAGTAAATTCCTTTATAGTCGGTAAATTTTACAAGAACCCTTACTGTTTCAAGGGAATTTACTAAAATAGTATCCTTCCATCCTTTATCATTGGGAGCAAGATTATAGTTACCGTTCCTTGCAAGCAATTGCCACTGAACACCATGTGCATGCATTGGATGAATATCTGGTGTATTATTTATTATTCTCCATTCTTCCAAAGCTAATTGGGGTACTTCCCAGTCTATCCTGTTGATATCAAATGTTAATCCGTTAATTTTATGCATATGTGAAGTACCGGACATTGTAAGAGTAAATGTTCTTGTATAAGTAATATCAGATGCATTATAATATGTAATCGGGTTAAATGCCGCAGGAACTACTCCGCCTGAAGAATTATTAGTTGTGACATCAAACCTAATTATATCAAGAGCTATTCCCTGCTTATACGGTAATGTACCATTTGCTGTAAATGCTAATGACTGAAGAGTTACATTTTGTCCTATTGTATTGGAAGAAAAATCTACAAGTATTTCAACTCTTTCGCCGGGTGAAAGCATAAAACTTGTCGCTGCTACAGGAGTATCTTTCAGACCGCCATCTGTTGCAATAACATTGAATGCGCGGCTATCTGAAAAAGCAATCTTATAAACACGCGCATTTGAGCCATTCAAAAGTCTGAATCTGTACAATGTTCTTCCTACTTCAAAATATGCATCAGGCGTTCCGTTTACAAGAACTCTATCTCCAAGATAACCATATGTCATCTCAGGTGAACCCGGGTTATAAGTGAATTCAGGTATATCAGCAAATCTTCTATCCTGAATGCAAAGCGAAACATCATAAGCTCCCGATGGCAGATTAAAATTCTCAGCCGGATCAGTTACAATAAAGAATCCTGCAAAACCTTTATATACTTCTTTACCTGTCACCATATCACCGTGTGCATGGTAGAAATATGTTCCTCCTCTGTTTATAACGGGGAATGTATAAGTCTTTGAGCCTCCGGGTACAACAGCATCTTTGGGGTGACCGTCCATTAGCTCAGGTACAGATAGCCCATGCCAATGTACCGTAGTTGGTTCAGCCAGATTATTAATAAAGTTTGCTGTGAAGGTCTGCCCTTTTTGAATAACTACCGATGGAGATGGATATGAGCCGTTTATTGCAATTACATTGGTGTTTTGTGAGGGATAAACCTGAACAACTGAATTAGCCAGGGTCATATTTCCGCCATTGGTGAAAACAGGAGGAAATCTGAGTGGGTTACCGGCACCTGTAACTTCTGTTAAAACAGCATTTTTCTTTTCATTTGCAAAAAGCCGCAGGGGTTTTGGAATTGTTAAAAGCGCTCCGGCAGCAAGCGTTTTTAATAACATATCTCTTCTTTTCATTGAGGACTCGTATGAAATTAATAATTGTGCAAAGTTAGCTATAATTATTTACACATAAAATGATTTATGTATTTTCGAATGTAATAGTATAATCCATGATTTTTACACAGTTGATGATGAACTGTCGATTAAGTCGTGTCATCAACAAAAGTGAAAAAAGGAATAAATTATGTTGTTGGTGAAAACACCAACAACGGGGGTTAAATGAAGTCAGATGATTACCTGACGCCACTTTTTAAAATATTGTCGAAAAATGTATTAAAGGTGGTAAAAAGTTCAGGTTAGGAGATGGAGACTAATTATAAAAAGAGACAGGTTCAAAACCTGTCTCTACAAAAGCATTAATGAATTTTCTTTAAGCCTCCCTACCGTGGCAATTTTTATATTTTTTGCCGCTGCCGCAAGTACAAGGATCGTTTCTTCCTATCTTGGGTCCGACCTTAAATGGTATTTTCTTGGTCTCGTTCGGCTGGTTCTGCATATTATCTGACTGCTCAGGGGTCATTTTCATTCCAACACCGTCAGCGCTCTGCTTAATTGTAGTCATTCTCTGCGGCAATCTTTGTCTTTGCTGAGGTACTTCAACTTTTTGCTCCTGTGTTGTGAACTTAAATACAAAATTAATTACATCTTTGCTTATATCTTCGAGCATCTGTACGAATAATCCAAAGCCGTCTTTCTTGTATTCAATTAATGGATCTTTCTGTCCGTATGCGCGGAAATTGATACCTTCTTTAAGGTCATCCATTTCACGCAAATGCTCTTTCCATTTATCATCAATTACTGTAAGCATTGCAAATCTTTCTATCTGAGCGATAAGGTCAATTCCATATTTTTCTTCTTTACGGGCATAGTTATCATGAACAAGTTTCATAATATATTCTTCAAGTCCCTTTTCACCCATCTTCGCAAAATCATCCGGTGAGATATCCATTAACACAGTAAATGTCCTTTGAATTTCATCTCTTAAGCCATCGTAATCACCATCAGGAAAATATTTTTTTACGGTATTTTCAACATAAGATTCAGCCATATCGAAAATCTCATCTTTAACTCTTTCGCCCATCAATGCCTGGCGTCTTCTATCGTAGATAACCTCGCGTTGCTGGTTCATAACGTCATCATACTCAAGCAGTCTTTTACGAATACCGAAGTTATTTTCCTCAACTTTTTTCTGCGCGCGCTCAACTGAGCTTGTTATCATGGAGTGTTCAATAGCTTCACCTTCTTCAATTCCAAGTTTTTCCATAACCCTTGAAATTCTCTCGCTGCCAAAGAGCCTCATTAGGTCATCTTCAAGTGATAAAAAGAATTTGGATGAACCTTTATCTCCCTGTCTGCCTGCGCGTCCTCTAAGCTGCCTATCAATACGGCGCGCTTCGTGGCGCTCTGTACCAATTATATGCAAGCCCCCAAGCTCACCAATACCGGGGCCAAGCTTAATATCGGTACCTCTGCCTGCCATGTTGGTAGCAATTGTAACTGCGCTTTTCAGACCGGCATTCTGGATTATCTGCGCTTCACGCTGATGCTGTTTGGCATTCAGTACCTCGTGGGCTACCTGTTTACGCTTCAGCATTCTTGAAATAGTTTCAGATACTTCGACAGATGTTGTACCAACAAGTACGGGTCTGCCAATTTGCTTCATCTTTTCTATTTCAGCTATAACGGCGTTATATTTTTCGCGTTTTGTTTTGTAAACAACATCATTAACATCATCACGAATACAATCCTGGTTAGTTGGAATTACAACTACATCAAGCTTGTAAATATCAAGGAACTCACCTGCTTCAGTTTCAGCTGTACCTGTCATACCTGCAAGCTTTTTATAAAGTCTAAAGTAATTTTGCAGTGTAACAGTAGCAAGTGTCTGTGTATCTTTTTCAACATGAACACCTTCTTTAGCTTCAATAGCCTGATGCAGACCTTCGGAGTATCTTCTTCCGGCAAGCACACGTCCGGTGAATTCATCAACTATCATTACTTTGTTATCCTGGATAACATACTCAACATCATTTTCATATAACGCATAAGCCCTTAACAACTGCTGTACTGTGTGTATCCTGTCACTCCTTTGGGAGTAAAGCTCACCAAGTGAGTCTTTTTTGCTGATCTTATCAGCTTCGCTCATTTCAGTATCATTTTCCAATTGAGCTATTTCAGTACCCATATCAGGCAATACAAAGAAATCCTTATCCTCATTAGATGTAGTTAAGAAATCACGTCCTTTTTCTGTCAGATCAATTGAATGCCCTTTTTCATCAATTGCAAAATACATTACATCATCAATTTCGGGCAATCTCTTCGCATTATCCCGAAGGAATTCATTCTGAGTTACCTGCATTAATGTCTTGTTGGATGGCTCTGAGAAAAGCTTTGAAAGTTTTTTATTTTTTGGGAATCCTCGGAATGCTCTCAGCAAAGCTATACCTGCTTCATGAATTTCATCCTTTGAAGCTGCGCTGCCCTTATTAATAATAGTTTCAGCTTCGCCCACAAATTTTGAGATCAGGCTTTTCTGCGCATCAACTAAACGCTTTACACGCGGATTCATTTCATCAAATTTATGCTCACTAAGCTCAACTGCGCCTGAAATAATAAGCGGTGTTCTGGCTTCATCAATAAGCACGGAATCAACTTCATCCACTATAGCATAATTATGTCCGCGCTGAACCATAAATTTTTTATCTACTACCATGTTATCGCGCAGGTAATCAAAGCCAAATTCGTTGTTTGTGCCGTAAACAATATCACATGCATATGAATCACGGCGTTTATCATTATCAATATCGTTTAATATCACACCCACACTTAAACCGTGGAATTTGAATATCTCACCCATCCATTCACTATCGCGTTTGGCAAGGTAATCGTTAACTGTAATAATGTGCACACCTTTACCTGGCAGAGCATTCAGGTAAGTTGGAAGTGTTCCAACAAGGGTTTTACCTTCACCTGTTGCCATTTCAGATATTTTACCCTGGTGCAGAACCATACCACCAATTAGCTGAACATCGAATGGAATCATTTCCCATTGAACTCTTTGTCCGGCAGCAAGCCACTCCTTACCGCATAACCGGCGGCAAGTATCCTTAACTACGGCAAAAGCCTGGGGAAGAAGCTCATTTAAAGTATCTTCGATAGTTTCATCAAGCAGTTTTTCATTTTTCTCAAGCTCATCATATATCTCTTTTCTTTCATCGTGAGTTATATCATTTGTCAGCTTTGAGCGAAGCTCAATTATCTTTTCCTCAATTTCCCGGGTATTGTTCCTGATAATTTCCCGGAACTCACCGGTTTTTGCCCGCAATTCATCATCAGAGAGGCTGTTGTATTCTTTGTAAAATTCATTTATCTCATCAACAATAGGACGTAATTCTTTTACGTCCTTTTCATGTTTTGAGGGGAATATTTTCTTTAAAAAATTAAACATATGTTTTCATCCTCTGAAAGCTTCCCAAGCTGGTCCGCCACGGCGGATTGGGAAGCAGGTATTATATTTTATTAAACTCATTTTATACTCTCATTCCCAAACTCCAGTTTGGGAATGTATAATTTTATCCTGAGCGCAGCGCCTGCCTGCCGTAACGGCAGTTCAGGCAGGAAGGATCTCATTCGGAGCGCGTATAATTATAAAAAATTATTATTCTGATTCTATTTGATTCACTTTAAAAGTCAGATCAACCCATTCCGGGTTAATACTATTTATTAATTCTATTGCACTTGCATCTCCGGAGTTAGTTAGTTCTTCATAATATACCAATTTATTAACATTGTATTTTTTTGTGAATCCGCTGTAGAACTTTGTACTATGCTCGAAAGTACGCTTTGCTATATTATCAGTAACTCCTGTATATAATACTTTATTATGATTATTAGTTAATATGTATACGTAATATTTTGCATTCATTGCTTAACGAATGAGACCCTTCACTACGTTCAGGGATTTCTCATTCCCAAACTCCAGTTTGGGAATGTATTTTCAAGTTACGTCCCAAGCCGGAGCTGGGGACGCAGATAATCATAATTTGTATTCATTGCTTACCGGATAAGACCAAATTTTAAATATTATAATTTTAAATCTTTGTTCTCCGGATGGGATCCTTCCTTCCTCCCGTTACACGGGATTAAGGCGTAGCACTTCGCTCAGGATTTTATCCACTTAATACTGCATCCCATTGAAGGGACCATTTCAAAATCAATTTCTTTGCCGGTTAAGAGAAGGTCAATTGCTCTTTCAAGGTCCTTACTTTTTACTGCTGATTCATCTTTCCAGTTATCATCAATTCTGCCCCGGTATTTTAATACTCTCCCCTTATCATATAAATAAATATCGGGAGTGCATATTGCATCATAAGACATTGCAGTAGTTTGTGAATCATCCCTTAAATACGGGAAAACAAATCCTTTTTCAGCAGAACGCTTTTTCATTCCTTCTAATGAATCTTCAGGGTATAAAGTCTCATCATTTGCATTAATGCATATTAAGCCAAATGATGAATCTGAATATTTTTTTGCGATATTGTTTATCCTCTCTTCAACTGCGATAACGTATGGACAGTGGTTGCAGGTAAACATGATGCAAAGCACATCTTTATCATTAAAATCATTTAATGAATGTACATTGCCATCAGTCCCAACTAAAACGAAGGAATGAGCTTTTGAACCGATATGTAAATCACTTGGTGATACAGGCATTATTTTTCAATTAACAATTTTCAATTAGCAATGAACAATTAACATGAACAGACTTTTGAAGTCTGATAAAAGACTTACATCAATACTCTCTCGAATTCAGTTTCAAACTTGACATGGTCACTTTTATCATAACAAATGGTGTTGATGCCAAACTTTTGAGCTGTTATGCAATTTTCCTCAAGGTCATCAATAAAAACTGATTCCTCAGGTATAATATCCAGATGTTCTATTGTTCTTGTATATATCTCATCATCCGGCTTTAATGATTTCAATTCATATGATAAAGCGAATTTTCCGATAAGATTAACATAATCATATTTTCGCTTAATGAATTCAAAATGCAGCGGACTTGTATTTGAGAGCAAAAATAAATTATACTTATTTTCAGCAGAAAGTTTTTTAACCATGCTCTTCATTGGTTCAATTACACTGAACATATCGTTAAACGCATAAGCAAATTCATTACTTTCCATTTCAAGATGAAGTCCGTTTAAACATTTGGTTATAAATTCTTTTGTAGATATCTCACCTGATTCATACCCAAGCAGCCTGTAATTTCCGTCCTGAAAAAAATTTCTGTATGTATCATCACTTACTCCCTTAGCCTTTAGCTTATTAATAAACCGCTCATACTCAACATTCACCAAA
>JANPBV010000176.1:0-5713 GCA_031430615.1 Ignavibacteria bacterium
GCATTATATGCTTTATGAAGATCGTAAAAAGCTGTTTGTTTAGCCAATTTATAATAAGTCCTTTAATTCGTTTTTCTTAATCCCTGCCTGTTTTAAAATTTCCATAAATGTTCCTTTTGGCAGATCTTTTTTATGATAAGGAACAATCGTCATTCTTTTTGTTTCAAAATTTCTGTATATATGATGACTTCCTTTAATTCTTAAAAGTTTAAAACCCTTTAATTCCAATACTTTAATTATCTGGTCCGAATTCAGAATTAAAGTTTTAGACATTTGCTTCTAAGCTTAATGTATATTCCAATATTCCTTCATCAGTTGGAATTGGTTCATTGAATTCTTTTAATGATTCAACGTACAACTCTATTGCCTCTTTTGCATTTTTAATGCAATCATCAACAGTTTCACCATACGTTACACAACCTTCAAGTGAAGGAACAGTAACTGTATAGCCACCTTCAGGTTCTTTTTTTAAAAGAAGTCTATAATTTAATATTCTCATATATATTAACCCTGATTTTTTTTCCAGTCAGCAAGGAATTTTTCCAGACCTATATCTGTAAGCGGATGTTTCACTAACTGTTTTATTACATTCAAAGGTATTGTGCAAATATCTGCACCAAGTATGCATGATTCAACAAAATGCATAGGGTGACGAATACTTGCAACAAGAATTTCCGTTTCATAACCATAGTTACCGTATATCTGAACTATCTGCTCAATAAGTTGCATTCCATCCTGAGAGATATCATCAAGTCTGCCGATAAACGGACTTATGATAGTAGCGCCTGCTTTTGCGGCTAAGACTGCCTGTGATGCTGAAAAGCATAATGTTACATTTGTGTTAATACCTTCTTCTGAGAATGTTTTAACAGCTTTTAGACCTTCGAGTATCAAAGGTACCTTTACATAAATATTCGGCGCAATTTTGGAAAGTTCTCTGCCTTCTTTTATCATTCCTTCATAATCAGTTGAAACCACTTCTGCGCTAACAGGACCGCTTACTATTTTGCATATTTCTTCATATGTCTTACGGACATCTTTGTGCCCTTCTTTAGCCATCAATGAGGGATTTGTTGTAACACCATCTAGAATACCAAAACTTGCTGCTTCTTTTATTTCGCTTAAATTAGCCGTATCAATGAATATTTTCATAAGAAATTCTTTAAAATTATTAAATTATTTACAAATATAGCTAAAACTTAAGGTCTTTTCAATTTACAGAAAAATACCACTTTTCAATGATGATGCCCGTATAATATGTTTAAAACCCACATTAAAAGAAAGAAAATAACAGGTATATACCATAAATTATATGCAGGCTTTTTGAGCACGATTTTCCTTTTAAAAAACGCCAGGGTTAAAACAGTAAAATAGAAGAAACCGAAAATTACATAGAAAACGAGTCCAAGAGGATTGTAATAAAAACTTTGTGCAAAGTGCAGATCTGTTATACATGAGAAAACCCGCCCGGTTCCGCAAAATGGGCAGGGTACTCCAGTAAATGTAAGCAACGGACAACCATTGACACTTTCTATACCAACAACATCATTTAGAAATAATTTTAAAGGAGCGAAGTAAACGTTAACGAGACCAAGTATTAAGAGCAGCAAAAGAATATAGATCGTTTTCCTGCTTTGCTGCGGTGTAATCTGGACTATTGAGAAATAATTATTATCGCTGAACAATTTCTAGGGATAAATTTAACATGATCCGGTAATTATATATTTATGTACAATTGATAAAGATTCCTGCCTGCGCAGGAATGACAATTTTAATGATTTGATGAATTTCTGCGTTTGTTGAAAATTGATGCTGCAAGCAAACCGCCAATTGGACCGAAAATACAATGCGATACAATCCTTGAAAATAACTCTACAGCAATCATAATAGTACTAAAACCGTTGCGGCTATATTCATCATTAACGGTTCTTAAAATTTTTTCTGATTCTGGTGGGATATTGAAACCCCACTGCTCAGTCATCTTATAGACCAATTCAACAGGATTCTGTTTTGAAAGCATAATAATTGTAGTAGAAAATATTACATAAATTATGGCAGAAATTATTCCAGCAAGCAGTCCTATCATGATGCCATCTTTATTCTGTATGAACCCTCCGGCTTTTTCAAGCTGCCTTGCATAATACCACGTGCCGGAAGCGCCACCAATAATAATACCGGCGCAGCATAGTACATTAATAAGATTAAGAATAGGGAAAAGTGATAAAAATACCATTACAAACGAACTGATAATAACAGGAGTAAATTTACTTGGATGGTTCATATTATGACCCTCACCCCCCTGCCCCTCTCCCAAAGGGAGAGGGGAGCAAAGCGGGCAAAATTAATTTTAATTATTGAATTTATAAACCTGACAGGTTTTAAGACCTTGCAGGTTTGGACTACTTCTTTGGTATAACATCAGGTGGTATAAAATACTCATAAAATACTCTTATTGTACCGGGAATTATAAAGAACGGAAGAACAAACCCGATAATAGCCCCGGTAATATCACGTGTTAAAAATGAATTTTTCTGAATATCAAGCAGGTCAAGCCCAACATCTAATATCATCAATCCTACAGGTATGAAAAGATAGAATAATGACGGAAGATCGATGTTGCTTAACTTTCTTAAAAATGGGTAGAGTATTACTCCAAGCAAAAATGCAAAATAAATTGATGTACAACGTGAGCAGACACCCAGCTTATGCTCAAACAAATGATGAGAGCGGCTATCAAGCTGGTGGCATGATTTAGCATAGAATGAATAAATCCCCTCAGAAATATCACCTTTAATACCCACTTCACCTGCCCAGTATGGAGCAATTATTATCCCCCCGCACCATAAAATTGATATGGCAAGTATAACAGAGTAAATGACTTTTTGGTATCGTTTAATTTGCATGGACCCTCACCCCAACCCCTCTCCCACAGGGAGAGGGGTGTGAAAACACTGATTTCTGGTTCCCCCTCTCCTTATAAGGAAAGAGGTTGAGGTAATAAAAAATGTCCCGCAAAAATACGGGACATTTGTTCAAAATTCTATGATATAAATTTTATTATTCACCTTTACGCTTGAACTTTTCATCTTCAAGGGTGAAAGTGACTGATATTCTATGTGTATTGCCAAGCTGGTCTGAGCCATCAAATTTTGCAAATGAGTAATCTAAGTTCAACTTAGGTAATTTTACACCTGCGCCAAATGTTAATTGCTTTACATCATTATAACCTACTCTTAAAGCAAATAGGTCTTTGAAACCGTATTCAAGTCCGGCATGCATATCAAAACTCACGGGTCCCACGTTTGCAAGTGAAGCGAATTTCCTATTTTCAAACCTTACATCAAAATCCAATGCAGGTGTTATTCTGCCTGTCTTAAAGAATGGAATATCATATGAACCGCCGATTTTTGCTGTTGGTGTTATAAGCTCTTTTCTGCCTGTATTCCATGCAAGAAGTGTTGTGGTGATATCCTGCAGGTTTGCACCTATTCTAAACTTAGGAGTAACATTATAAATAGCGCCAACATCGAACCCTATTCCCCAAGCTGAGCCATCATCAATGCTTCTTGAAATTACTTTCAAGTTTACACCATACGAAAGTTTATCGCTTTGTTTTTTTGAATAAGTCGCAATAAACGCCCAGTCTGCCGCATTAAAAAAACTTATCTGGCTGTAATCTAGCCTATCGCCGTTATCAAAGTATCCGTTGCCATTCAGGTCAATTAAAGCTTTCTTGGTATTGGGCACATCATCAACACCAAGCCTGATTATACTCAATCCAAGCGATGCGTTAACACCCCATGGAAGCGCAACGGAACCGTAATCATAGTTCACTAAGTTGCCGAATCTTTCATCATGCATTAAAGAGAATTGCGGGTAATTAAGTCTTGCAAGCGCACCCGGGTTCCAGTAACCTGAAGTTACATCGTTAACCAGTGATACATAAGCTCCGCCCATGCCAAGGGGTCTTCCCCCAACGCCTATAGCTAAGAACTCACCTGCATATTTATTTCCGGTACCCTGCGCAAAAAGGTTTGTTGATGTAGCCAGAATCAGGAAAATGTACAGAATTCTTCTGTTTGAAAATAAGGAAGCAATTTTTGATTTTTGCATTATTTAGAGTCTATTTGGTTATATAAATGTTGAAACAGAAGAATTTTCTCTATAATTCCCTTTCTATTTACCACAAATAACGGGATTTTTTTAAGTAAGTCAAGGAAGAATTTTAGGGGTAATATTTGCTAAAAAAGTGCAAAATAAAAGAAAAAGGCGGGGTTTTAGCCCCGCCTTCGGATTTCCTATTTTTTGTATTTACTCGTTCTTTTTTCTTGTGTTATAGTTATCATATTTGCCTGATTTCTGCATTTCTTCCTTTTCATCCTTTGACTTTGTTTCTACAGATTCAAGATCTTTATTATATCTTTCAATATTTTCAGACTGACGCTTCATTTCAGGTGATGGTTTCACATCCTGCATCTGCTTATCGATATAATCCCTTGCGCCGCTCATAAGCTCCCTTGCTTTTGTATAGTTGCCGTCATCAACATTTCGGAGCGCTTCTTCCATTATCTCGTTAGCTTCGAACATTGAAATATTCTGCACAACGGTTTCATTTTTATTGGTATTGAATTTTTCTATGCTTGAAGTCTGTTCTATATTGTTTACATTTCTTTCAGTAACAAGCCTGAAATCAGAGGTAACATCTTCATAGGTCAGTTCATTTTCAAACTCAAGATTCTTTGTTGATTTCCTTGTGATATCAAATTTCAATAATACTGATTTTTTCTGCCCGGAAAATACATCTTTGAAATCTATTGTTACCATATCACCTTCAACTTCATACGGATAGCCGAATACTTTACTTAACCTTAAATTCTCACCCGGGAATTTCACCTTCATTTTCGTACCCTGACCGACAAGATTTCTCATTCCTTTTAGCTCGGTTGCAAAAATTTCCGGTATATCACTTGAATTTTTTATATAATAATAATTACCCCTGCCGTAATCGGCAATATCGGTCATCAGGTTTTCATTGAATTCATTTCCAACACCAAATGTTGATATAGTTATACCATCTTTCCTGTTCTTTTCTTTTACAATATTGGCAAGTTTGAACCTATCAGTGATGCCACGGTTTGCAAGTCCATCAGAGAGTAAAAATACTTTGTTCACATATCCGCGCATGTAAGACCTGTTTACCTGGTCATATCCTTCAAACATCCCTTCGCTCAGGTTTGTGAATCCGCCCGGCTGAAGTGAGTTAATTTTTTCTCTTAGTTCGTATTTATCTTTTATAACCATTGATTTTTGAAGGACATCAACATAATCGTCATAAGTAACAACAGATACATAATCATCACTGCCTGCTTCATCAATCAGGTAATCAACAGCTTTTTTCACATATTCCAATTTGTTTTTTTCTCCCATAGAGCCGCTTCTATCTATCACGATAGAAATATTCATAGGTGTCCTTGAAGACTTTTCCTCGATCTTATCGGCTTCAAGATCAATGTATAGGTAAACACTGTTATTATCGTAATAATAATTATTATCAAGGGTACTGGTAAATTTAATAGGTCCGCTTCCTATCTTTCCATTAGCTTGCGGAACAGTATTGGTTACTTTGGCATTCGTCTGAGTCATTTTAACGGGTTCACCTGTATTGAAAAATACCATATAGGCGCTAATAGATAAAGCTGTTAAAATAGTCATA
>JANPBV010000177.1:0-12960 GCA_031430615.1 Ignavibacteria bacterium
GTATTTGAGGCGCTCATCAACAAAAAATCTGAGTTTGTAAGGACACCAAAGTACGGAATTGAAGGCGATAAAGATGTATGGCAGGATAAAAAATATGTGCATAAAAAGGTAGTGAAGTTTTCGGTGGTACTTGAGTGTATAATTGCATTATACAGCCTTGCATGTGTGGTAGTATCGGCAGTAACTTTGCAGATATCGGCAATACCGTTCCAGCTTATGTACACTTTCGGGTTCGGACTTGTTGCATACCTATCGATTAAGCATGTTATTGATACAAATAAAAAAATAGCGGAACACCAGGCATAAATTATACAGATATAAAAATTGGTAGATACAGACATAATAAAATACCTGATTCAAAAGCTCGAAGATAAGATAAGGGGTAACCCGCTTACTCCGGAATTTGTTAAGCTTGCAAATTACTACCTTATAAACGGAAGTATTACAGAAGCTATTGCTCTGCTTCAGGCGGGGTTAAAGTTCTACCCAACCTATGTAACAGCACAATTGCTTCTTGGGAAAGCGTATTTAAGCAACAGGTATTTTATGGATGCCAAAAAGCTGTTTGAAAAGTTACTAAATGATAATCCTGAAATGGCAATAGCGCAGAAATACCTTGATATAGCAAATGATCTTACCAAAAGCGAAGTTTCACGCCGCCATGAAGAAGATATAATACCAAAGCTTGAGTTCAAAGCTCCGGTTTACAATGAATATGATTTTAATTTCAATCTTTTCCCAACTTACGAAATTGAAGAGCTTTCAACCGAAAAAGTTGACCTAAAAGAGATCGAAGAATCAAATGAATATTCTGATTTCAGGAAGATATTTGAATCACCGCACTTCTTTAAGAAAGAGGGTAATAAACCTACTTACGAAAAGAAGAGGCTTAAGAATAAGTTTGAAGTAAAAATAATTACCGAAACTCTTGCCGATATTTTTGCAAAGCAGGGGAATTACTTTGACGCAATGGAAGCATATACATACCTTTTAAAGATTAAACCTGAGCGCACGGAAATGCTTGAGAGCAAAATAAGTGAAGTAGAAGTGCAGATAAATAAACTTATAAATGATTTTTAGATAATTACTTCATGTTTGCGAGGAACGAAGTGACGCCATGCCTTAAAACCGCGGAGCGGGAGTGAGGAAGCAATCTCATCAAGAAAATATTCAGCACTAACAATGAGATTGCTTCGCTTCGCTTCGCAAAAATAATAACATTTAATTATTTATTAGCTTTTCTTGGAGTGCATCAACTGTGTTGATGCAACACTATTCAGGGATTCCCGGCTGAACTTTAACAACCTTTTCGCCTTTTATAACCACACTGCCTGATTTAGCGCCTTTGTATTTTGTTACATTCTTCCCTTCAGTATATGCTACCGGTACTGATTTAGCATTCTTAGCCTTACTGTAATATGCGCAGATTTCTGCCGCAGTTTTAATGTAATCTTTCGGTATTACTCCATCAAATTCTTCGGGAATCTTAAGTATTGTATGTGAGCCGCTTGTTCCTCTTACGTGGAACCACAGGTCATTTTGCTTTGTGTATTTGAATGAGAGCAGGTCATTGGCTTCTGAATGCTTACCTACCCAGACTTCGAATCCCTCACCAAGGGGGAAAATGCGGAAGAATTTTAAGTTATTGTCAGTTTCCATGTACAAATATAACTAATTCTGATAACCCCACCCAACCCTCCCGGAAGGGGAGGGAAAAGAACAATTTCTCCTGTACAGACGTCCCGCTGGGACGTCTCAAGTTGTTGTATTATGAAATGTTTTCTGCAGCATGGAGTTATAACCCCTCCAACTCCCCCTTACAGGGGGAGAGCAAAATTATGCAAAAAAAAAGACGCCCCGATGAGACGTCTTTCGTATATATTTTATAAATTTATTTTAAGCTTTGCTTAGTGCTTCTGCGCCGCCAACAATTTCAAGTATCTCAGTTGTTATCTTAGCCTGGCGAGCCCTGTTATAGGTAAGATTAAGAGAATTCAGCAGGTCGTTGGCGTTTGTTGTAGCCGCATCCATCGCAGTCATACGTGATGCCTGCTCTGATGCAAATGATTCCAGCAGTGAGCGCCAAATCTGTGTGTTAAGATGTCTTGGCAAAAGATGAGTAACTATATCAACACTTGAAGGCTCAAAGATATAATTTGATACTTTTGTTTTTTCTCCGGTGACAACTTCGAATGGGGGGATAGGTAAAAACTGGTCTTCAATTGTTTGTGTATTAACTACTGATTTGAATTCATTATATACTATTACTACTTTATCGAATCTCTTTTCAATGTATCCTTTTATTATCTCTTTAACAATGTTCTGCGCATCTGCAAATGTAAGCCTGTCAAAAACATTTATTGATCTTGCATAAAGGTCATAATTCCTTTTTGCAAAGTGGTCATAAGCTTTTTTGCCTATCGGGAAAACCGTTAAGTCATGGCTTTTATAAAAATCACCATATTTATCGTGTATTATTGATGTTGCAGTCTTTAGCAGGTTAGTATTGAATGAACCGCAAAGACCTCTATCAGCGGCAATAACTACAACGCAAATTTTCTTGATTTCCCTTTGCTGCAACAGCTCATTATCAAAGCTTTCAATTGTGGGTATTAGATTTCTGAGTATATCACTTATCTTCCGCGCATAAGGTCTGGCGGCAATAACATTCTGCTGCGCCTTACGGAATTTTACCGAAGCTATCATCTTCATGGCCTTGGTAATTTTCTCAGTATTCTTGATACTGCCTATTCTGTCACGTATTTCTCTTAATGTCGCCATTTACTCTTTAAATACAATAATAATTTTTGTTTAAATCAGATGTTATTTTACAGAAACTTTAAAGCTGTTTGTAAAATCTTCAAGTATTTTTTTCAGTTTATCTGAAGTTTCACCGCTTAGCTCACCTGTACTTGAAATGGTATCAAGAATATCCTTATGTCTTAATTCCATTGATTCAAGGAATTCCTTCTCATATCGCTTAACTTCACCAACCGGAATTTCATCAAGATATCCGTTTGTACCTGCAAATAAAATTGCAACCTGTTTTTCAACAGGGTAGGGTCTATATTGACCCTGTTTAAGTATTTCTACAAGCCGTGCGCCGCGTGTTAACTGCTGGAGTGTAGCTTTATCAAGATCTGAACCGAATTTTGTAAATGCTTCCAAAGCGCGGTACTGAGCTAGATCAAGACGAAGTGAACCGGCTACTTTTTTCATAGCTTTTATCTGCGCTGATGAACCTACACGTGATACTGATATACCTACGTTAATAGCGGGTCTAACGCCTGAGTTAAACAGGTTCGGTTCTAAGTATATCTGACCATCTGTAATTGAAATTACATTTGTCGGGATATATGCAGATACATCGCCTGCCTGTGTTTCAATAATTGGTAAAGCTGTTAAGCTTCCGCCGCCAAGCTCATCAGAAAGCTTTGAAGCTCTCTCAAGGAGTCTTGAATGCAGATAGAACACATCACCAGGGTATGCTTCACGACCCGGGGGTCTTCTGAGCAACAATGATACTTCACGGTAAGCAGCAGCCTGTTTTGAAAGATCATCATAGATACACAGAGCGTGTCTGCCTGAATCACGGAAGAACTCACCTAGCGTAGCGCCTGAATAAGGCGCTAAGAACTGCATTGGAGCAGAATCAGACGCAGCAGCAGAGATAACTGTAGTAAACTCCATTGCTCCTGCTTCCTGAAGCTTTGCGACTACCTGCGCAACGGTTGATTGCTTTTGGCCGATTGCAACATATATACAAAAAACGCCTTTACCTTTTTGGTTGATAATTGTATCTATAGCAACGGCGGTTTTACCTGTTTGCCTGTCACCAATAATAAGCTCTCTTTGACCTCTTCCTATTGGGATCATAGAATCAATAGCCTTTATACCTGACTGCAGAGGTTCTTTAACCGGCTGCCTTGCAATAACGCCTAAAGCTTTTCTTTCAATTGGTGAAAATTTTGAAGTTGTGATAGGACCTTTGCCGTCAACAGGCTGTCCTAAAGGATTAATTACCCTGCCTATCATTTCTTCACCAACAGGCATTGATGCAACCCTGCCTGTACGCCTTACTTCATCGCCTTCTCTTACTTTTGTGTAATCACCAAATAAGATACATCCTACATTATCTTCTTCAAGGTTCAAAGCCATACCAAATACGCCATGCGGGAACTCGATAAGCTCACTAGCCATACATTTTGTCAATCCGTAAACGCGCGCAACACCGTCACCTATTTGAACAACAGTACCTACTTCATATATATCAATCTCTTTTTCGAATCCTGATAATTGTTTTCGAAGTATCGCAGATACTTCATCAGGTTTTACTTCAGCCATTTGTGTGTAATATTATATTTTTAAATTTATTTTCTGTTCTTGTGATGCTTGTTTTGAATCTGTAAATTATTTAAACAATTAATTATTAAAGCTTCCCTGTTTAAATTTTTCTCTTAACAATTCAAGCTGCCTGGTTATACTTGCATCAATGATCTTGTCATCAATTTGAGCAATAAAACCTCCTTTTATTGAAGGGTCAACTGAATAGCTTGCCGTTATTTCTTTACCTGTATATTTTTTAAGTTTCTCTGTTAAAGCTACCTTTTCTTTTTCAGTTACATCAACTGCGGTTTTAATTTTTGCAGTTACAACGCCTCTTTTTTCGTTTACAAGGTCAAGGAAGTCTGAAATAATATCATCAATAATATTTATCCTGTTCTTTTTGCAGACCAGTTCAAGAAACTTTAATGTCAGATCATTAACTTTCCCTGAAAAAAGTGAGTTTACCACTTCAGTTTTTTTGTTCAGGTTGATAATAGGCGTAGCAATGAAATTAGACAGCTCTTTTGAACCGGCTATGGATCTCTGAATATCCCTGAAATCCATTACAACTGCATCAACTGATTTTTTCTCAGAGGCAATTTCGTACAGAGCTAAATTATATCTTCTTGCTGTTTTCCTGTTTGTCATTTACTGGCTGTTTCTCATTTACTGATTATAATGAATATTAATTCTGCGGGATCTTATTGATAAAAGTATCAATTATCTTTTTCTGTTTTGCCGCATCCAGATTTTCATCTATTATCTTACTTGCTGCCTGCACTGCAAGATTTGCTATTTCGTCCTTAAGTGTGTTCAGAGCCGCAACCTTTTCTCTTTCTATCTCAGATTTTGCCTGGGCTATAAGCTTTTGGGCATCATCATTGGTTTTAGAAAGAAGATCATGCCTCAGCTTCTCAGCCAGTTCCTTGGTTTCATTCAGAACTTTCCTTGATTCTTCATCTGCTTTGGCAAGCAATTTCTTGTTTTCCTGAAGTATTTTTTCAGCTTCCTGCTTTAAATACTCTGCTTTATCAATAGAATCCTTAATGCTTTGTTCTCTATCAGTCAATGATTTGAGAATAGGCTTCCATGCAAATTTTTTAAGTATTAGCAGAAGAATGAAAAATATAATGATAGTCCATATCATTAAACCCGGCTCAACAGATAGGAGAGTATCTTTCTTCTCCCCGGTTTCCGGGCTAACAAACAGTAAAACATTATAAAAATGCGCTAAAAAAATATTAGCTATATACATATATATATCCTTACTTTTTTAAAAGTTATGCTGAAAAACTGCATCTAACCCCGGCTTGCCTGTTATCCGGTGACCGAATTGACGGATACCGATATTACGGTTACTGGATTTACGGCTAGTACCCCGGGATTAAATGAGATTACTTTCCCTGTAAAATGAAACAGATTACAAGTGCGAAAAGAGATACACCTTCAACCAAAGCTGCCGCGATGATCATGGTTGTCCTGATATCTCCTGTAGCTTCCGGCTGTCTGCCAATTGCTTCAAGCGCTGCTGCTGCAAGTCTTCCGATACCTATACCGGTTCCGATAACTGCAAGACCTGCTCCTATACCTGCTGCTAATGCTGCTAAATTCATTTTAATTTAATCCTTTCTGAATTTATAATATATTTATTTGTTACGATATAATTTAAAATACTGTGCTGATGATGCTGTTAAAATATTAATGTTCCTGTTCTATTGCCATTCCGATAAACAAGGCTGAGAGCATTGTAAATATATATGCCTGCAGGAAAGCTACAAGAAGCTCAAGCAGGTAAATGAACAATGAAAATGCTATTGATACCGGGATAATAACATAACCAAGAGTAAAGATCAAACTTATGAAAGCAAGAATTACAATATGACCTGCTGTCATGTTGGCAAAAAGACGAATACTTAATGCAAATGGCTTTGTAAGCAGACCCAGGAATTCTATTATAACCATTATAGGAAGAACGAATATTGGTATTCCTGGCGGCACAAGACCTTTGAAGTACGCAAAGAACCCGTTATGTTTTATTCCGTGAATTTGTGTCATTGTAAATGTAATTAAAGCAAGGGATGCAGTAACGCTTATGTTACCTGTTGCCGTATGCATGAACGGGATCAGACCCAGGAAATTTATGAACAGTATGAAGAAAAACAAAGTAAGGAAAAACGGCAGAAAATTTACGCCAACTTTTCCCATTGAGGGGATAACAATATCATCTTTTACAAACAGTACTATTATTTCAATGAAATTACCAAGTCCTTTGGGATGCTTTCTTTTCCTGTTGCTTCCTGCAGCATATGTTAATACAAGTATTAGCAGCACAGCAGTGATAAGCATTGAAAGAATATGTGTTGTGATAGATAGATCAAGAGTTATTCCACCTATGTGAATAGGGGCTATACTGATTAATTTATGGTCGGAAACATGCTCAATTATCCAGTTGTTGTCTTCTTTGGGAGCAACGCTTGTAAGTTTTGAGAGTGAATCCGTTTGAAAAATTGCAGTGAGAAATGTCATTTAAAAGTCAATATATATATTTTTTTCCTGATCCTGTTAAAAAGAAAATCTGTATTTAACAATTACAGTGTATGATCTTGGTTTGTTATGCGCCACTAACAGTTTTTTTAATCAAAAGCTGTTTTTTGTGTAAATAAATTATTTCAAGTGTAACAAATAGAATATAAAAGAAGAAAACCGAGGCTACCAGTGATACTTCATCAAGTTTGGCAATGTATAAAAGGATAAGTATTGAAATAGCAATGAATAACATTCTTATACCCATTCCACCGAAAACTATAACCATAAAACTCTTAACAGGTTTTTTAAAAGCAAGTTCGTTTAATCTGTATCCTGCTACTGCATTAATTAAACCTATTATGTAACCACAGATGATGGAATAAACCTGTATTTGAGAAGCATATGCATATACCGGGTAAGTTGCAATAACTATACTTATAGCGCTTGCTGTAATAAGGTGCTTAATAAAATTCGGGTTTTTTCCGTTAGCCATATTTACAAATCACTGCCTTTTGTGGGCTTCTTTGTGGTTACACCTTTATACAAATTTATAAAACCACCCACTGAACCGAATAAAACACCTACTATCAGAAAGATATTCCCTGACTTAAGCCAGTTATCCAACCAGTACCCTATTAATGTGCAAAGAACAATTGAAACTCCATATTGAAAAGCGTATTCAGCATATTGCCAGCCTGAACGATACGATTTTGCTACTTTTTGGAATTCTGACGTTTTTTCAGCATCTTTTTTATCAAAAATGCCCTTATTTTCCGCCATTTCTTAACAAATTCTATTGATTAATTTACAAAAATAACAAGAAATTAAACCAAAATCAATTTAGGAATTTAGTGGGTAGGGGTAATTTTTGAGATAAAATTACTTGGCATGTAAATCATATTGAATCTATAAAATTATTATCATAATCTAATTGAACATAATTGACATAATTAGTTAGTTCTAAATTTTCTTCAAACTCTGATTGATCTATGTAGAAGCCCTTATTAATAATTTCGATTATACTTCTTTGCTCATTAAAGAAATTTGAGTTAATATGGAACTTATTATTCAATAGGTCTAAGTATCCAATAAGGAAATGTGGAAATATTCCACCCTTTAATGAGACTTCATGTTGATTTGCATACAGAATTTTTTTATATAATGGAAGTTTATATTTTCTAATAATTTTTTTAGGGTTTTCATATTTACGAATTTTTAAACTAATCCAGCTGATTAAAATTACACCTTTTTGGGAGCCTGTAAAACTCCTTGATACTTTATAATTTGTAGTTGTCGAAATAAAAAAAGTATTATTAAATAAACCTGCATTTCCACATTTATGCAAAAGTGTTAGATAATAGTCTCTGATTTGCAATTTCTCAAACTCACCTAACTGAGAAATTAGCTGAACAAAATTATTTTTGTTATTTTTATCTAAAAAATAAATCGAAAACTTTTTATTTTCTTCTTGAAAACTTTTTAGCTCAGAATTTTTCGCTTTTGATTTAAAAAGTTTGTTTAATTTGTAAAAAATGTAATCAAAAATTTCTGTACTTACATCACTTATTTTAAATATCTTATTTTTGTTTTTGATTTCATTGAAATAATCGGATTGATATATCCTTCCCTTGTCGCCTATCAAAAATAGAAGGTCATTAAATTTTTGAATATTGTTTTCTTCTACATTTAATTTTTTATATAAGCTTGTTAAATTCTCTCCTCTAAATACTATTCTTAATTTCTTGAGGCTTTGTTTTTTTATTAATTGATATATAAAACTGGTGAATTTTTGAAATTCATCATTATCCAAAATTTGATTTTTTGTATAAAAAAGCATTTTAAAGATTTAAGTTCAAAAATTACTTTAAAATCCCTCGTGCAGCAATAAATGTTAATACATCAATAGAATCAGTAGCATCTTTCTCGAGTTGTAGAATTGGATTTAGTTTAGCTTTAAGAGCACGATCCATAGTCCCATGTTGATTTTTATTCCCTTTTAAATGTGTGATAGGATTTCTCTTTAACCGAATTCTGTCTACTTTTTTAATAATCAAACCATTTATCAATTTATATTTTTTTGCATGTTTTAGTATCTGACTAAGACCTTTTTGAGCAATTTCTTCAAATCCTAATGTTATATAATGACTGTGGATCATTTTTTCGATGAATGCTTGAGTTAATACGATTGTTGCAAGGAAATGTCCATCAATAAAGCAAAGTTGAGTTTCGCGATATGTCATTACAAAGTCATAATCACCTGCGAGAATAAGACCTTCTGGATTTATTTTACTCAAGTACTTTAATCTTTTAACTTTTTCATGAAATGTTAATTTATCTTTCTTGCTTATATAATTCTCAAATTTTGTTGGTGCTTTTTTAAATTTTTTCTTTTTAAAAATTTCGGTTTGAATATTCATATTTTAGAGTTGGGTTACAGCTTCACGGAAATGACAAAATCAGTATTCCCGCCTTCGCGGGAATGACATAAGGTTAAAATCTAAGCCACTCCCTTGGATTTACCGGTTGAGAATTCTGCCACAACTCAAAGTGCATTGTCTGACCGTCAAGTGTTTCGCCGGACTTGCCAATGACCTGATTGAGCTTGATATTATCTCCGACTGCAACATTTACATCACTAAGTGATGCGTAGACTGAGCGGAAACCTTTTTGATGTGTGATGATAATTACTTTACCATAGAATGGAATTACCCCCGACATTGTTACAACTCCACCAGCAATTGAATATACTTTTGAACTGCGGGCTATTGAAAAATCCACGCCATTGCTAATTGATATAGCGAGAGTTTTGTTATCTGAAATATTACCAAAATTTGTAGTGATAAGTCCAAGATCAACGGGAAGGTTTAAATTTCCTTTTGCTGCTGTAAGGTCACCTGATTCATAACTAAGTCTGTTATACTTGCTTTCTTTAAAGTTATCACGGTTGCTCTCAAAATTGCTGATGAAGTTTCTTACGTTATTCAATTGCGCTTCATAACGTGTGACCTTACCTGAGAGCAGGCTTGATTCTGATTCAGAATTGCTTTTTTGTATCATCAGCTCTTTCAGTCTTGTATCCAGCACTGATTTTTCATTTCTCTTTACTTCCACGTAAAACCTTTGCGATGATGTTGAAAGGGTAAGCATTTTCTTTTTTTCTTCGAGGATAAATTTCTTTGACTTTAATTCTCTGAGTTCTTTTTTTCTGTTCTGTGAAAATTTCTGCAGGTATTGATTACGTCTTAAATATTCATTTGGATTTTTAGAACTTAAAAGCAGTTCAAGCTCATAATTTTCGCCATGTTTGTACAGACTAACCACTTTTTGCCTGAAACTTTCCTGTATCCTTTCCACATCTTCAGCTAAATAGATTATCATATTAGTTTCTATTGCAATTTGGTCAGGGGTCATATATGATTCATTTTCGTAATTCTTAAGAAAGCTTTTGATTGAGATTATTGCTGACTCAACACTATCTATCTGCTGATTAGTGAATGCTGTCTTTGATGTTATTTTAGAAATACTGTTTTTGCTTTCAATTATATCCTTATCAATATGATCCGCCTGCTTTTTCTTATCCAGCAGGATTTCCTCATAAGTTGCCCCGCTTAAGAGCAGCACAAATAACAGGAACAAACAATATTTAAAAGTAAAACTTAATCCCATTTTAAAACTTTGGCTGATTTAGGAATTTTAATATTAAATGTAAGGTCACTTTTATTGAATGATTTATTTATGTAATCTACATAAACTGATTGTTTACTGCCGGGGTTCTTTATCTTTATATTGGAAGGAAAAAAAACAGATTTGCCGGATGCGTTTTCTTCAAAGTAATTGCTGTAATTAACCTCTACAACAGTTTTATTGTTTTCATCAAGTGAGTTATATTTTTGAACTGTGAAAATTGATGGATCAATATAAAATTTTTGTGAACCCGGATTTTTAATTGAATTTATTGTATATAAACCGTTTTCAGATTCAGCATCTGTTGAATCAGATGAATCATCTTTGAAATTAAAACCGCCTGTAAACCCGTTCAGCAGTTCATCAAAAGATACTTTTATCCTTAAAATCGCGCCAATATTAATATCTGTGCTTGGTCCAAGTATTGCCTTATTTTCCTGAACATTATAATAGATGAAATCATATCTTGTGATAAGAGCATTTGCAACAGAAATACCAAATGGACCTTCTATTTTTACGTAAACTGTATCGGGTTTTTTAATTTTAACTTCTATCCATCCCTGTCCTGATTGCTCGGGAGAATCAAATGCAATGTTTCCTGAGGCTTCCATAGTTTCAATCAGCGAGGAATTTTTGTTAATTCTTTGCTTAATATCTTTTATGGGAATTCTATCCAGCGAACTATTACCACCTGAACCGCTGCATGCATTTATAAAAAATGCTGCCAATAGTGAAAATAATATGAGAGCTTTTGCAGGTTTAATGGTTGTATGTTTCCTCTCTAAATTTATCAATAATATTTTTACTGAATACACTTTCTGAATCCTTATCTCTTTCAGGATGCCATTGCACGGCAAGCAGGAATGGTTTGCCATCTTTTTCTTCCCATTCTATAGCTTCAACTATACCGTCATCCGCTTTCGCTGAAATTACGAGACCTTCTCCTAGCCTATCAATTGACTGGTGATGAGAACTGTTTATTATACCCTTATCTTGTTTTACCAATTCATATAATAGAGAGTTACCCTTAACATTAACATTATGTATTCTGTCTTCAGTTTGTGATATTTTTTTGTGATTTGTTCCCCGAATAGTTTCAATATCATTTATCAGGCTGCCTTTTAGTTTACAATTTATGACTTGCAGTCCCCGGCATATGCCAAGAATTGGATAATTGTTCTCAAATGCGTAGTCAAGCAGTTTAAACTCAAAACCATCGCGCGCAGGGATATATTCATCCCGGTTTTTGCCATCTTCCCAATCATTATAAAACTCCGGGAAAATATCTACTCCGCCTGTGAGAAGAAGCGAGGAACATTTTTTTATATCATCAAAATTGTTAGTTTCCCAATCGAGTATTATATATTCCAGGTTATTTGTATCAAGCCAGTTAGTATACCGGTCAAACTTGCTGTCACTTTTTGATATTCCTATTGATTTTTTCTCGGGACTCACTCAGATTTCAATAAGTTATCAATTTCTTTAAACAAATATTCACCATTTTGGTCAATTTGCATTTTAATTTTCGCAAAATAAAGTGGAAAGTTGTAGAGCAGATTCTTGTATGTATTTTCACTTTTAGCCTTTAAAACAAGCTCTGAATTTTTCAATCTCACAAAATCCTTTTGTGTTGTAATTATATGCGAAGAACCGTTCTTTTTGAAAGAATTCATTATTTTTTCAAGGTCAATATTTGTAAAGTTATAATGATCGGGGAATGTAATAAATTCATCAATTTTTACATTCAGTTCATTAAGTAAAACCCTGAATGAATCAGGCTCGCCAATACCGCAAAAAACCGTGATTTTTATAATATCTTCTATTTGCAGAACATCATTTTTGATACCCTTAAATCCTTCAAAAACATAGCTGCAAATTACCTGGGGCATATTTTTCCTGTTTTCATTTACAGGAAATTTATCAAATTTATTATTAACTACTAAAAGATTTGCTCTTCTGTGATTTTTAAGAGGCTCCCTAAGGTTTCCGGCAGGAATCATATGTCTATCAGTATCAGGATTCAATAAAACAATATCAAGATCCCTGAATAATTTCCTGTGCTGGAAGCCATCATCAATAATAATAATTTCAGGTTTAAATTTTGTGCTGGCAAACTTTGCAGCTTTTGTTTTATCATCACCAACTACAAGCAATCCGCCGCCAAGACCCTTTTCAGAGAGATTTTCGAGCAGCATTAACGCTTCATCACCCAGATTTTCGGTGTTAAGTTCATGCTTTTCATTCTTATATCCGGTCTCTACTACCTTAATATCATCTATCTCTCTTTTATAACCTTTGCTTACAATTACAACAAATTTATTTTTCCTTAGAAGATACTCGGCAATTAATTCAACAAACGGGGTTTTGCCCGTTCCGCCTGCTGCAATGTTGCCAACAGAAATTATCTTTGGGTCAAGTATCTTA
>JANPBV010000178.1:0-2349 GCA_031430615.1 Ignavibacteria bacterium
GTGATAATAGTTAAAGGTAATTGGGGATGCTATTTCTGGAAAAGCTGAAAAAAAGAATATTTTTGGGGGAAATAAAAAACGCCGCAATTTGCGGCGTTAGTATTAACATTATGAAAGAGGAAAAAAATATTTAATGAAGGGAGTAATTTTCTATGTTTATTTTGCAAGAACCATTTTCATAGTTTTGCTGTAAACCTGACCATTACCTGACTCAGCGTTCATTCTGTAAAAGTAGATGCCGCTTGCAAGGTTTGAGCCGTTGAAGTCTAAAGTGTTGAAGCCGGCATCTTTGCTGCCATTTACCAGAGTTACAATTTCCTGACCCGTTAGGTCATAAACAGAAATTTTAACCAATGATGGTTTAGGCAATGCAAAATCTATTTTTGTGCTTGGATTGAATGGGTTTGGATAATTCTGGGAAATTGAAAATGATTCAGGAATACCTGATGAGTTATTTCCCGCAGATTGTAAATTATTTGTGTTTCCTTTATTATTTCCCAAGGATTCTGATTTTTTATCGGGAGAAAGAATAATTACTCCAACAGGAAGCTGCTCTCTTGATGAATATTGACTATATATCCTGAAATTATGTCCGTTTGTGTTTATATTGCCGTTGTGATGAATTACAATACATAAAACGGTTAGATCTCTGTTTAGTATAATATCGTTATAAATATGAAATGATTTTACCCCTGCATTAATATCAATAATACCACTGCCAGAAATACTTTGCTCTGTTGTACCGTTCATGTTCAAAGTTACAAAAGATCCCTCAATTTGCGGAAAGTGTAGCTCTCCGTTAATAGATAAATTACCTTTTAAGTTCAGATTGGGTGTTACCTCTGCAGAGATATTGCTTATATATAACTTACCGCCTGTATAGATAACCAGGTCATTTATCTGAACATCAGCAGTAATATTTTCTATAATATTGATATTGCAGTTATTGCCAATTATTAAGTTAGGAAATTGCCTTCCTTTTAGTTTAAGAGCGTTTGAATTGCTTATCCCGAACTTAAGGTTACTGTTTGCGTAAAATGATACCTTAGATGATGGTGCCTCAATTGCGAAGGGATCAAGCGCGCCGGCATGGTTTATTTCTAATGTTGAACCATCTTCAAATACAGCAGCGTTATTTGTTCCGATCGAGGTAAATACATTACCCGGGCAGGATTGTACCAATGATGCGCCACGTTTGAAGTTAATAGCGTATGTATCGAAAGAATTGATATTATGGGCTGTTTCACCTGTCAGTACTAATGACCCATATATAGCTGCTGTTGCATGCTGCTTCAAATAAATACTCAACTTTGGGTTATTACCCATAAGCGTGAGGCTGGAGGTGGAATCTATAGATAGGTCATCGTTAGAGTTGAAATCAAATTCTTCTTCAACTGATTTTATATCACCCATACCCTGTGTGGGGGGATTTTTATATTCAGTATATTTCTGTGTTGCAATATCATTAGCAGCAGTAATCTCATCGGTCGTCTTATATTCATTGTATTTCATGGTAGCTATATCCTGAGGCTCCTGGCTCTCGGTGTTCATGTATTCATTATATTTAACATCTGCTATATTTTCCTGTTCACCCATTGACCCGTTATAGGGAGAGTCCCCGTCTCCCTGTATCGAGATTACTTTTGGGTTTCCTGTAGATGGTGTCAGCCTGAGCTGAGTATTGTTCATTACAACTATCTGTCCTACAGTAACCTGGTTAACATTTGTAATATTAAGCGTTGTGCCTGTGTTAAATATCAGGATATCCGAAATTAACCCTACCTGTCTTGTTGGCTGCCAGTTGCCGGCTGTAGAGAAACTGGAATTTACGGCACCTGTCCAAATGTATGTTGTTTGAGAATATATTCCTAAGGCAGAAAATATATATATTAGTATTATTAAAATTGCTTTCATAGGATTATTTTCTTTTGTGTTTGACCTTTGATGTTAATTTACTTTGTCTGCCTTAGCTCAAAAACGAGCCAGGAAAACAAGGTTTCCTGCCTGCTTGGCGCAGTCAGGCAGGCAAAAATTACTTTGTCATTTTGTCAATATCATTTTCATGACCTTGGTAGTATTTTCTGCGCCGTTGGTTATATTCAGCTTATAGAAATAAGCTCCGCTTGATAATCCCGAAGCGTTAAAGTTTACACTATGGCTTCCTGTTGTAAGGTATCCGTTTAATAAGCTTGCTACTTCTTTCCCTGTAATATCAAATATCTTCAAAGTTACATTAGCGTCATTTGGAAGCTCGAAGCTTATTACTGTTGAAGGATTGAACGGATTAGGATAATTCTGATTTAGTTTTAGACCTAAGCTTTTACTTCCGTTGATACCTGTTGGATTCTG
>JANPBV010000179.1:0-3030 GCA_031430615.1 Ignavibacteria bacterium
CAAGAAAGCCCACTCCCCCCCATGCTGGGGCAGTCCTTCGGCTTGTCAAGGGGGAGACGATAATTTTAGCTTTTTGCTTTTAAGCTTTAAGCCTTGCTAAACGGAGTGAAGAAAGGTCCCCTCCTTACTAAGCCTATGGACTGCCCCTGCAGTGAGGGGATTTAGGGGGAGGTCTTACATGGGATTTAGGCCGAAGGACTCCTCCCGGAGTAGGAAGTGTGGAAAGCTCATTATTGAGCCGCACTTTAAAGGAAAAAAGAATAAATTGTAATTCTCCCAAATGTTAAGTAACTTATTTATATGAGTGTAGAAGAAATTAAAAATAAAATAAAACCTGTACTTAAGAGAAATGGAATTGTAAAAGCCGGAATTTTCGGCTCTTTCTCAAGAGGTGATAGTACCTCAGATAGTGATATTGATATTCTTGTAAAAATTGAAAAAGAGATCTCCTTATTTGATTTTATCGGAATTAAGCTTGAACTTGAAGATGTTTTAGGCAAAAAAGTAGATCTTGTTGAATATGATGCTATTAAACCTGCTATTCGTGAAAATATTCTAAGAGAAGAAATTGAGCTTTAATGAAACGTGATTTGAAAATATATTTTGATGATATTATTGATAGTATCGAAAGGATACAGGAATATATAGAAAATATCACAGAGCAGGAATTTTATAACTCTGTTGAAAAACAGGATGCGGTGTTAAGAAGGCTGGAGATAATTGGTGAGGCAGTTAAGAATATACCAGATGAGCTAAGGAAAGATTACCCGAATATACCATGGGCAAAAATTGCCGGAATGCGTGATGTTATTATACACGAGTATTACGGAGTTACTCTTGGACTCGTCTGGAGAGTAATTAACAGCGATCTTTTAGAATTTGAATCTAATATTAATCTAATTAAAAAATCCTTATAATGAAATTTTACTTTGATATTTTTTTTTGCCAGATGACTTTGTTATTTGCTTTTTGAAATGATAGATAGTGCGGCGAAATATATGCGGATGTAAAGCATTTTAAAACTCTACATCAATAAAAATGGCAGCTTCTCACATGGCAGGATATTCCCTTTCAAACAGATAAAACGCGGCTTCCCTGTGTTTGATGATGATTTTGGTGCGGTAAAGCTGATAAAAGCTATGACCGAAAAGGATTTCCCGGAAACTGATATAGAAATATCCGATGATGGCAAAATTTCGAAGAAGTAAACGACCCCCACGGGCTACTTCTTTCGCTTCGCTCAATAAGTCAAGAAAGCCCACTCCCCCTTGTCAAGGGGGAGACGATAATTTTAGCTTTTTGCTTTTAAGCTTTAAGCCTTGCTGAACGGAGTGAAGAAAGGTCCCCTCCTTAGTAAGGAGGGGATTTAGGGGAGGTCTTACATGGGATTTAGGCCGAAGGACCGGATTCTTGACTGCCCCGGCAGTTGGCGAAGACACGTGGGCTTTTAGACTTATAAAACGAAGTTTTAGAAGTAGCTAGAGGGGGTCACTCCCTAACTACGCTTGACTACTTTACACTTTTCAGGGGACACCCTTAATCGTTTACTTTATGCCAACTTATTGGTAATTTTGGAGATATTAACTTTTGCTACATAATAAATTTCAGCTTTAATGAAATCACCGATAATAAATTCACCTTTTTTGCCGCCTTCCCGTCATTTTAAAGCAGATGAACGTGGTCTATCCGACGAAATAATTGAAGAACGCCGTTCTAGCAGTTTTTTTATACCAGTACCAAAATCAAAGAACAAGCAGGGGCAAATTGAATTAAATCTTTCTGAAGGTGCGTATGGCAGTGAACTTCAGAAAGAAAATGAATTTATTAATAAGGTTAGAGATAAAATTACCCAGTGGCGTGCAGCAGGTTATTCTGGAATTACAAATACTTCCCGTGACTTACTTTATTATTGGCAGGATGAAGGCAGGGAAAATAAACTTTTCTTTTGTCAAATAGAAGCCCTTGAAACATTAATATATATTAATGAAGTAGCCGATAAAGCCGGCGATAGCTGGATAACAAATGAAATTAAAAAAGCTAACAATGATGCTAACCCTGAATTATACCGTTTAGCTTTTAAAATGGCTACAGGTTCGGGGAAAACTGTTGTAATGGCAATGATAATTGCTTACCAGGCGCTTAATAAAATTAGGTATCCTATGGATACAAGGTTTACTGATGCTTTTGTAATAATTACACCAGGTATAACTATCCGTGACAGGTTAAATGTCTTATTGCCAAATGACCCGAAAAATTATTATAGATTGCGGGATATTTTGTCTTACCAGGATTTTGAACAATTACAGCAGGCAACAATATTCATCACTAACTTTCATCAATTGGAATTAAGGCAAAACCCAAGGTTTAAGATTAATTCAGTTATGAAATCGACCGGTATGCTTAAAGATGAAGCCATGAAAGAATCTCCCGGAGCAATGGTGAACAGGTTATTTAAAAGCATGTTAAACAAGCCGCGTATAATGGTAATTAATGATGAAGCCCATCATTGTTACCGTGAAAAACCCACAGAAGAAAAATTAAAAGGTGATGATAGAAAAGAAGCGGAAGAAAACAATGAAGCAGCCCGCGTGTGGATAAATGGTATAGAATCCCTTGGCAAAAAATTAAAAATAAATTCTGTTATCGATCTATCGGCAACACCATATTTCCTGAGTGGCTCAGGCTATAAAGAAGGCACAATGTTCCCGTGGACAATATTTGATTTTTCCCTGCTGGATGCGCTAGAGTGCGGTGTTGTAAAGATACCGCGCTTACCCGTAGAGTCTGATAATATAACCGCTGATGAAGAACCGGAATTCAGAAATCTATGGCTGCATATAAAAGATGCGTTGCCAAAAAAGGGAATTAAAAAAGGCGATTATAATTTAAATGTTCTTACCTTACCTACAAAATTAAGCGCTGCTCTGCTTTCATTATACGGCAATTACGAAAAATATTACAGGCTGTATGAAGAACAAAAGAAAAAAAACGCTGCCGTAATGCCCCCTGTGATGATAATTGTATGTAATA
>JANPBV010000180.1:0-2283 GCA_031430615.1 Ignavibacteria bacterium
CCGTGAGTGCTCCACCCAGAAAACATACCAAAAGCAGGGAAATCATGGACGGACCATACAAATGCAGCCTTCATTACAAAGTTCTTCTTCATAGAAGCATCCCATGTGTCTACCCCCAGCCACAGTTCCATAAGTTCATCCGCTAAAGGTTGCATTAAAACACCCAAATTATTTCCTGGATGTTCAGGACCCGGTATCACAAGGCTAAGAAATATAAACTCTTGCTTTAAACATGAACATTTCAAGGATAGCATAAAATTCATTACTCTGCGCTAACCTGTCAATTGCCCGGTTAAGTCTGTATATAAGCTGGTTACCCTGAGCCTGGGAAATTTTCTCGTCAGCAATCAGATCAATTACGCCATCAGATAAATTACCTATGCTGCCTACAGCATCAGGAGCTTGAGTTTTAAAATTAAAATATCCTGAAGGCTGGCTCCATCCTTCGAGACTGCAAGCGAAAACTCTCCAGTAATACCTTGTATTCATTTCTGTTTCGGCTAAAGGAAATTCAAATTGTGATGTAGGAGCGTTACAGGTTCCTTCAAATTTATCAGGACTTGTAGTATCTGTATAAACTTCTACCCTGTAACATAGTGCTCCAACTACATTGTTCCACTCTAACATAACCGGGGCAATGGCAACATCAACATCTTTAGGTGGTTCTGTCAATATTGGTGAACTTGGTTGAGCAATTATTCTCAATGAAAATAATGAAAATAACGCGATAAGAAACAGTAATTTCTTTTTCATGTTGTAATTGTTAAATTTATCCCCTACTTAGATTAAATATAATAATAATTTTAGAAAAAACAAGCGTATTTAACAATAATTTCTCCCTAAAATACGTGATATTTACTTTTTTTCCGGAACATATCCTTCAGGCATTTTGTAGTTTTCTGAAAAAAAGTATTCATCTGCTTTTTGTTCAAAAACCTGGTCTGCCATTGGACTTGTTAAATCAAGCCTGTATTCATTTATCACCATCTTAAAATGCTCTAAAAACTCTTTCCATGCCTGTTTTGATACATTTTCAAATATCCGCTGTCCTAACTCGTTTGGTAATGGGGGAGAGTCTAATCCGGGCATTTCTGCGCCTAATTTTATACATTTTACTGTTCGTTCACTCATATTTATTGTTAATTATTTCCTTAATATGTGAAATTTTACATAAATTTAATATGGAAAATTTAGTATAGATTAGGCTGTATAATAGGGAAATATTTATTTATTCAAATTTAACAAAATTATGACGATTTTATAGAAATGAATTACTTTTTAATAATATTATTATTCGGAGCATTTACTTTTATGAGCAAGGCTAATAACATACATGTAAATTATACTGTGAGTATGGCTGATCCCGATTCACATTTTTTTGATGTAACAATTGAACTTAAAGATCTACCTAAATCAAAAAAAAATGTCGAGCTTGTTATGCCGGTGTGGAGATCAGGGAGATATTTCGTTTTTGATTTCTCAGGCGGCGTGCAGGAATTTTCTGCTGAAGATGAAAAAGGGAAAAACCTGAAATGGAATAAGAGAGATAAATCAACATGGAGGGTTGAAAGAAAAAACGGCAAAGATATTATTGTAAAATACAAAGTCTTTGCAAATGATTTTCTCTCACGCACTCGTGGATTAAATGATGAACACGCATATATTAACGGAACATCAGTTTTTATGTTTTGCCCTATGTTTTATGATAAGCCTGTTATGCTGAATGTTATTCCATACAAAGATTGGCATGTAACCACGGGTCTTGAAAAACTAAATAATGATCCGTTTACTTTTATAGCGCCAAATTATGATTACTTTGTTGACTGCCCGCTCGAAATAGGTACACAAACTGATTTTGATTTTGATGTTGAGGGTAAAAAACACACTATCAGTTTCTTTGGCAACGCAAATTATGATAAGCAAAAACTTATTAATGATTTTACCACAATTATAAAAAAGAATTATGAATTCTGGGGAAGTGTGCCGTATGATAATTATACTTTCATAGTACACTGCACACCACAAAGCGGCGGGGGAACTGAGCATATAAATTCCACCGTGGTTGGAGTTAAGCCAGCAGCTTTTGATACTGAGGCAGGTTATGAAGCATTCCTAAGACTTATCTCTCATGAGTTTTTCCATACGTGGAATGTTAAGCAGCTTAAGCCTAAAGGAATTACTCCTTATGACTTTACTAAGGAAAACTATACATCAGAGCTTTGGATAGCAGAAGGCGGCACAAGTTATTATGACGGTTTAATGCTGATAAGAACCGGACAAATG
>JANPBV010000181.1:0-2041 GCA_031430615.1 Ignavibacteria bacterium
GATATTTACGATCCCTCATTAAAAGCACACGTAAACGTAATAAAAATAGATGAGAACTACTTTTCAAAGGTAACCGAGCCGGAAAAAGCGGTGCTTGGTTATTTGGCATCAACTATAGGTAATGAGTGTTACGCTGATGGCAGCAAAGAGAATGTTAAATGCAAAATACTTACTGCGCTTAACCTGGGCTACCAGTGTTCAGAAAGTAATAAATCATTTTTGAAGAACTGGTTCCGTGATGATGCGTCAATAGTAAGTCAGATAGAGAACTGCAAACCTACGCTTCCTGCAACAATAGAAAAGACATTTGAAGAAGTAAAGATATCGACAACAGATAATACAATTAATGTTGAGCTAAAAGGATTAAAGCTTAATATTAAAGAGAACAGCGTAAGCAAATGGAACGAAAGTTTATCTTTTAAAATTGATGGCGATAAAGTATCGTTGATAGAAAGAACCAAGAAGCAAAAGTAACGTTTTTAGATTCCTAAGCTGGAGCTTAGGAATCAGAGTGAACATTTCCATTTTCCGCAGAGTCCAATCCCGCTAAGCAGAAGAGCGGGACTGCCTTTCTCCACTTACTTCCTCTGCTGGCGCATTTTAAGTCATAGCGTGTAACAAGGCGTGGCAAAAAGCGGAGACTCTGCGGCTACGAAGAAATTAGAGTGAAAAATAAATATTAATGGATGTAGAAAAAGGAGCCTGATATAAGCTCCTTTTTTTATTGCAGAATTGTACGTAGAGGTGTCCCAATCCCCGCATACGAGGGGAGGAGTTTGGGACACAGAAAGTAAACGGAAAAAAATCATTTTACCGGAGCTATATCTTCATCGCCAGCGCCAAGCGGCTCTACAATCCTCGTAATCTTTGAGATAATGCATTTACTGCCTTCATTAACCTCCACCGGTGTCATTAAGTCTATTAAGTTCTGTCCATGGTTCTGCAACTCAGTCAGTCTTGCCTCCATTTCTTCGGCAGTGATCTTTCCTGCCTGCATATCCTCGCTTAGTTTCTCATGTTTTTTTAACATGGCCTCTTCGTTTGAGTGATCTGTTCTCATATATGTTACCTCAACTGATCCTTCGTAAACCCTGATGACATCTATCGTATCAATTCCGTCTATCATGACCTCATGTGAATAATTAGTTTTTGTATGTTTAGCAGAAGCATTTTTACCTTGAGTACCAAAAATTGGTTTTACCCCCTTTTCGGATTTGTAAGTTACTTTCCCATTAATGACCTTTATCCTTTCCACAGCTTCATAAGGATCCGGCTCTATATTCTGATTATAAGTAAAACAGAGATTTTCTATCATTGGCAGGGTTATTTTTGAGTCAGGCCAGACTTTCTGGTAAAATACAGCCATTTCTGTCGAGTAACCAGCAATGTATATCCCAAATTCTAATATGCCATCCGATTCGGTTATAACGTCGGTGGATTTATCAAGAATATCATTCACCGAAATTGTTTTATATTCAGCAACGTATTGAGAATCAATTTTATTTCCGCAGCCGCTAATGAACTTCTGTGTAATAACGGTTCCTTTTGCTGTGCCCACAATATGAGCTACTTTGATGTAACAATTTTTGTCGTAACCGGCATAATCAAACGAGCTCAGGTTTGCTCCGTCGAAAATGAGTGAGTCATGCGGGTCAATCCCGTACTTCAGCGGACTCTCCGCATTTGAAGAGACCGTGACTACAAGTAACAGGAAAAATAAAAACATAGAGAACAGAAACTGGAGTTTAATATTTTTTATCATGATCATTAACTTAATTTAAAATTTTTCTTTTACTAATAATGATTCTATTTTACCAATATCATTTTCAGTGTCTTGGTAAAATGCTGAGCGCTGCCTTCAACTGCAATGCGATAAAAATACACTCCGCTTGCAAGATTTGAGCCGTCGAATTCCACTGAGTAATAGCCCGCTTCCTTTGTTTCGTCAACCAGCCCTGCGGCTTTTAAAAGGGGGATCTAATCAAAATACGTTCCCAAACTGTTTGTTATGGCAGCCTGAGAACGTGAAATTGAATTTTTT
>JANPBV010000182.1:0-16335 GCA_031430615.1 Ignavibacteria bacterium
GGGGTGATATTTGCCGATAAGCCGCTTAAAAATGGTTCAGAAGTGAGGATGAATTATTATAACAGGGATGGAAGCTTTGGGGCAATGTGCGGCAACGGCGCAAGATGTATTGCCATGTTCACGTATAAAGATGGAATCACAAATAAGAAAAACTTCACACTCGAAGCGGTTGATGATGTTTATTCCGCTGAAATATTGAGTGATGAAATTGTGAGAGTTGATTTCCCGGAACCAAAAGAAATTAAAGCCGATATTAAGATAGAAGCAGATACAGGAAATGGTCTTAAACCGCTTAATGTAAGTTTTGTAAATGTCGGGTCAGATCATATTATTCTGTTTATGAATGAAGAGATTAATAAGTTATTTTTGAGCTGTATCAGTATGGATAAATTAGATGTTGATAAAACTGGCAGATCGTTACGGTTCCATAAAGATTTTGAGCCACGGGGTGGGAATGTTAATTTTGCTGAAATAATGCCTGGTGGCGAAATAAAGCTAAGGACATATGAGCGCGGTGTAGAGCGTGAAACTCTGGCTTGCGGTACTGGAATTATTTCAACGGGAATAATTGCTATGTTGAGGAAAAACATTGTCGCTCCTGTGAAAGTAAAAGTACAAAGTGGTGAAGTTTTGAGTGTTGATTGCAGGATTGATAATGGTAGGATATTGGATTTAAGCTTAACAGGCAGCGCGAAGAAAATTGGTGAAGGAATAATTTAATAAATTTGTTTTTGCGAGACTTCTTTAGCAGTCGCCTGCCCGACTTAGGCGTGGAAGCAATCCCATTAGGTATATATAGCAAGATTGCTTCGTCACAAAGAATATTATAAATATAATAGTAACACAGACATTTGTGTGACCTTTAGGCCTGTCTGTGTATATTGATTTTAATTTATCAATTTATTTTAATCGTGAAAAGTTGTTTTGCAATTAATGCTATTCTTTATACTTACTTAATATTAAAATAAATGAAACACAGACAAGAATGTCTGTGCCACTAAGTATATATACTATATGATATTTTTCAAAAGAATACTGGCAAGAGTAAGCAGGATAATACATCCCCCTAAGAATGTTGAAGAAGAATTCCACGCTAAATATTATTACAGCAAGGTATGGGCAGATACTTATTTTATGGGCAAGAAGGTGTTTAAATGTCCTAATGACCTGTGGATTTACCAGGAAATCCTTTGGGAAACCAAGCCCGATGTTATTATTGAGTGCGGCACTTTCCATGGTGGAAGCGCGCTGTATTATGCAAAGTTATTTGATATGATGGAGCTTGATGGCGGGATAATAACAATTGATGTTGACGCTATGCACGATATGCCGCAGCATAAGAGGATAAAATACCTGGTGGGCTCAAGTACATCAGATGAGATATTGAGCAAGGTTAAAGATATGATAAAAGATAAGAAAAGAGTGATGGCGATACTTGATTCCGATCATACCTGCGACCATGTATACAGAGAGCTTGAGTTGTATCACGGTTTCGTTACACCCGGGCAGTATCTTGTAGTAGAAGATTCTAATATAAACGGGCATCCTGTGTATTCAGGTTTCGGGCAGGGTCCGGGACCCTGGGAAGCGATGGAAAGATTTCTTCCTTCCCATCCTGAGTTTGAACCCGATAAATCAAAGGAAAAGTTTTTGATGAGCTTTAACCCGAATGGATATTTGAAGCGGAAATAAAAAACCCCGTTCATAATGCGGGGTTTTGTTTTATCTTTTGGGGGATGTTTATTTATTTGCTTCTAAACTTTTTTTTATTTCTGGCTAATCTCTTTCAAGTGTTCTTTAACCAATCCAAAATCCTTTTCGTCAACGTTATAATTCCAGTCAATGTATGATATCATTCCTGCTTTATCTATTACAAAAAGCGTTCTGTTGTTATATCCAAGAAGGTTAAAGCTTCTGTATTGTGATGATATCGCTCCGACGTAATCAGCTACAAGCTTAACGTTTTTAACATTCATATCATTTTTCCATTTATCAAGTATATCAAGCGAAGAATTGCTTACCATCAGTATTTCAACATCATCGCTTGTACCAAGCTGACTGTTTGAGATATTCTGCAATGTCTGCTTTTCGGCATAAGCGTCAAAGGTCTTGGCTTCCATCATGCAGCTCATGCTGAATGGAGCAGGATAAAATGCGATTATAACGTTTTTCTTTCCGAAGTAGTCACTCAGTTTGCCGTTTGAGCCAAGTGAAAAATATTCTTTATCACCAACAGATGTATATATAAAATCAAAATCAATTGCTTTATCTCCGGGGAAAAGAATTTTATCGTTCATCACTAAATTACTGTTTGGATCAGTAATATTAAGCTGTGCGAATAATTCCTTCTGCACGCTTCTTAATTTTTCACCCTCTCCTTTATAATCATAACTTGCATAGGTGATCTTATTATCTTTATCTATTACATACACAAAAGAACCGTCTGAAGAAGAATTCCATTTTGCAATACCAAATGAGTTAGCCAGATCCATATTAATATCAGATGCCATATCGAACTCCAGCCCTTTTTTACTTAGGTAATCTCTAACGGCAGATTGATCGTTATTTGTAACTATTAGTACTTTAATACTGCTTCGATATGTTTGCCACTGGTAAGGCTCACCAAAAGCCATGCCTTTGGCAAAATAAGTATCAAATGCAGAGGTCATAACATCCGCATAATTATTCTTTTCAGAGATATCAGGCATGAAGGCTATTAGTAGTGTGCTTTCATTTTTATAATCGTATAAATGAGTTGAGCTTCTTAATCTTGCTGTAGGGTCATAGTTATTTTCATATAAGAACTCAGCGTTTGGTGAAGTTTCACCAACGGATAAACCGTTGTTACCTGAATATGTTTTTATGCTTAGTGCGCACAGTATTATAAGTGCGGATAAAAAGCCTGATTTTAGTGGGTTTTTAGCCATTTTTATGCGATATTTATGTTATTTTGAGATTTATTTATAAAGGTTTTACTCGCAGTTATTGTATTTGTTCCCTCACAAAAAACTTAAAAATAAGTGAAAACAATATCAAGCATATGGTCGCCCTGGTAACGGTTCAAAAACGGCAGCATAAACCCATTACGGATTATTACCCTTGAGAGGTCAGATGATTTCTTCATGATAGCGTTATAGTTTACATTCGGGAACATTGCGATTATTCTGCCAATAGGATAATAAGGTTTTTTCATGAATCTTTCTTTGTGCTCCTTTATTTTTTTTGATAGCATTGTTGAATCTATTTTTACGCTGTCGCTCTGGCTTATAAATTCATATGAATGAAAATAAACACTATCGCCAATGTAAACAGGCAATTCTTTTTTTGTTACTTCATCGTAAATTGAAAGGTGAACATCGTATAGGCCGCTTTCAAACGGTGAGGACTTAAATTTTACGGAATAATTAAGCATTGCAAACGGTTTAAGTATAAGGATATTTTTAATTTCTTCAGTATCAAAAAATTCTTCAACATTCCTTTCGGAAAAAATATTTGCGTATGTATCAAACACCGTTGTATCGTTATCAATTTGGGTAAGCTCAAGATGCGCTTTATACCTGCCGAATTCTTCTGTGGCAGAATTCAGGCTATCCAGAACAGTGGCATCTGCTATTTGCCATTTAAGCGTAATTGTTTGCGGGTTCATCCCAAAATTTGAGTTATCAATTCGAAAATCATTTAACACAATTTTTTTACCGAAAGAAATTTCATTAGGACCAATTTCCTTGCTGCCATTTGAAACCGGTACGTGTTTACCGGTAGAATCAACAGGGTTTCCGCGCTTATAATATATTTTACTGTCAGAAATATAGAATATTCTGTAGTCTCCAATTAATTCTGACTTAAAACTGAGCTTATTCAGTTTATCTATTAAAAGATCACTGCGGACAATAAAGAGCTTAATCTTTTTCTGTTCAATGAATTTCCTAATTTCAAGAATGTTCAGCTTAAGCTGTTCTTCTTCTTTCTTCTTTGAGGTTTTCTTTGATACCGGAGGATCAACAGCAAAATATGTCGGAATGGTATCGCTGTTAAACCTTGAAGGATCGTTTGAAATTACCTGTAGAGGGTAGATATCGTAATAACCCTGTAGCATTTCAAAATATATTTTATCTTCCGGTTCCAGGTAATTTATATCAATAAGTCTTTTTGTGAGATTTGCTACTTCATACGTATCTTCCCTGTATGCCTGTTGGTAATAAAAGCTCCATACAATATTTACAACTATCATTGTTACCGAACCGCCAATGAGGATATATTTCCTGAAATCACTAAGCTGCCATATAGCGAACGGGAAGAATAGAATTGAGTTCAGCACGATGTAACGGGATATCATGTTCGTGCCGCCGGAACCAACTATTCCGCTGAACATAAGCAGAACAAGCTCAATTAAGTTGAAAAGAAGAAAGATCCGCATGAGCGTGAAATTACCAAGGAAACCATTTCGTTTATTTCGGACAGTCTGGATAATTTTCCAAAGGCCGAGTATTGTTGTTATTGGCGCTATGTAGAAAATGAAGAAAGGATACTGTATGCTGCGCTGAAGAAATCCCGCGCTGCTTAAGCCTGAATATATCTTGGTTGTTTCCCTGATGAAAAAAAACGGGTCACCGTAATCATGCCAGTTAAGATAAAGCCACCATACAATGCTCATGTATGATATAAGAGATATTGAAAAGTTTATGAACGTAGTTTTTGTGAGACGGTGTTTTTTGTAAGAAAGTATCAGCGCCATTACCACAAACGCAATTGTGAAGAACCATCCTTCATACCTTAAAATGTTTGCGGCATTAAGGCTGATTGCCGCGAGTATAAGATAAAGATGTCTTCTAGAACGCATTTGTTCTTCGTTATACCACATTACAAAATAATAGAAACATGCGGTGATAAAGAAGAAAAAAGGAGGCTCAGGCATTGCCGATACACTCAGCCATACCTGGAATGGGAACACCGCATATAACAGGCATGATATAATTGCGACATTTTTGGTAAATATTTTTTCAAAAAGAAGGTATAGGTAAACGAGAGTCAACACAGAAAATAAAGTGCTTACAATAACCGGCGCAAGTGTAAGATCTTTAAACAGCCACATGAATAAACCATTTAACCAAAAGTGGGGACTTAACCATACACCGGAGTAAATGCGCGGCGACTGAAGCCAATCCCATGAAATTACCGTACGGCTGTAATCATCAGCGGTTAACCATTTTAAGCCGCTACGGATTAATATAAGCTGGAAGATAAGCTTAAAACCAATAAGTGATGTTATAACGGTGATCTTATTTGCAAAAAGATCTCTGATATATTGGAAAGTTTTCTTCAATTATAGTGATGCCTGAGAGATATTCTTTTTTAAATTCTTAAATTATGAATTGGCGTTATGGAGCTTATGCTTCAGTTCTTTATTTTCCATGTATAGTTCATCAACTTTTTCACCGAAGAAATCAAGGAACTTTAATAATGCTTTATTGCCAAGCTTTGGTTCTTTCTTTACCAGTTCTTCGAAATCAGGTTTCGCAAAAACTATCAGTCTGGATATTTCACCGGCTGCCGCTGAAACAGTGTGGGTAGTTTCGTTGAACAGGTGGACTTCAGAGAAATATGCGCCCTCGGTAAGTTCTTTTAGTACATGTATGCTTGTGCCATCTTCAGAAATTATTTTAACTTTGCCTTTAACTATTATATAGAAACAAAGCCCGATAGTTCCCGCGGAGAATATCTTTTCACCTTCTGAATAATCACGGATATGAGCAATTTCAAGCATTGACTTTACCTCACCTCCTGAGAGCTCACTGAACAAAGGACACTCCTTTATACGTGTTTTAAGCAAGTCTGAATCTGATTTATTTTTACCGAACATATGATTTATTTTTTTGATATTGTTACACACCCCGAGGCTACTTCCTAAACATTAATTTAGTAAGTCAGGAAAGCCTGCCACCTTCCTTCACGTCCTTCCTCCGCTACGCGTTTTAAGGCGTGACGTTCAGTAAGGCAAGAATCCGCCCCTACTCAAGAGGGGAATCTTTATTTTTGTAGTGATGCGGTACCTGTTTTCAAACACTTTGAGCCGAAGGCGAAATCCCAGTTTACCACGCTCCGCGTGACTCTGGCGGGACTACATACTCTATACACTCTACAAACTCTATATACTTTTATCGCTCTTATCCAGCCTTATGCGGAAAGTTGTGCCTCTGCCGGGCTCGGAATCTTTAACTATCAGCTTTCCCTTGTGATATGTTTCAATTATCCTTTTGGATAGACTGAGTCCCAATCCCCATCCGCGCAGTTTAGTGCTGTATCCCGGACGGAAGATATCCTTCTTAAAGCGAAGGTCAATTCCTTTGCCTGTATCGGTTACATCTATGAATATGTGATTTCCTTTTTCTTCAATATCAAATGTAATGCTGCCGGTGGAATTTTCTATGGCATCAAGCGCGTTTTTTGTGAGGTTTTCTATCACCCACTCAAACAGCTCACGGTTAACCAATGCAATTGAACCTGTGAGTCCTTTTATATTAAGATCAATTTTCTTTTTTGAGTGACCCTCAAACGTTCCTTTGTGAATTGTTGGTATCCTTATCTCAAAATATTTTACAACTCTTTCAATTATTTCATGTACGTTCTCAGGCTTCAGGTCAGGTTTTGAGCCTATTTTTGAAAATCGTGTCGCAATTTTACTTAATCGCTCTATATCATTTGACATTTCATTTGCAAGCTGTGTAACCTTCCCGGGGTTAGATGCGCCGGCTTTGATAAGTTCGTTCCATCCCATAAGTGAGGAGAGCGGTGTGCCAAGCTGGTGCGCTGTTTCTTTTGAGAGCCCTACCCATATATTGCTTTGCTCTGTGCGTTTAATATAGTTGAACCCAAAATACCCGAGGAAAATAAAAATACCCGCAACTGCAAACTGAATTATTGGCAGCTGCTTTAAGCGGTAAACTATTTTTGACTGTCCGTAATGAACATAGCTTAATAGTACTGTATCCTGAAAAGAAACTTTAATAGGGGTATTTATTTCATCCATTTCTTCAACCTGTTTTTTGATAAGCTCAAGCTGAACTTTCTTCGGAAGGGTTGTATCAAACTCCAGGTTCTTGGTAAAAGTAGGCTCCTTAGATTTTGCGTCGGTAACAACGATAGGAAAATTAATTGTGTTAGAGCTTACAACATTTGAGAGCACAAAGTTATATTCTCCCGAGAGGCTTTCATCGGTTGCTATAAACTCAATAGCCTTTGCGTAAAGATTAGCAATCTCACGCTCCCGCTCTAATATATCAGAGACAAGTACCTGTGTATAGATAAGAGTGGCAATGATAATTACCACACCGGTTACCAAAAGCGCAATTTTTATATTTGCCGAGCCGTAGCTTTTCATATTCAGCTTTATTCCCGCGAAAGCGGGAAACCCTTCATTCCTTTATTAATTCTTCTGTTCAGACATCCCGTCCTGACTGGCTTCGACAGTTGGGACATCTCTGGTTACAACTATTTTGATAAGGAAAGAAAAATAACAGATAAGGTTAACAATAGAAATATATTTCTACCTGCCTGAAAACGAAAAAAAACGCTCAAAATCAAAAAAGTGCCACTGAGTCTTTAAGACTCAAAGACTCAAAAGTTTCAAACCCCGTAGGCCTATGGACTGCCTCCGGCAGTGGTGACATGTTATAGTTAAAGAAGCAAAATCAAAAGCTTCTTAACACAGAGACACCGAGGCACAGAGAAAAACAGGTAAAAGCTCCCCTCCTTCAAGAAAACACGGTGTGTTTTCGAAGTCCCGCCTTGGCGGGATCAAGTTTGTGAACTGACTCAGTCAGTGTGGGTGACAAGGGGTGGTTTCTTGCCTTACAGAACGAAGGGAAGGAAGGTCACGATGAATATAGCATTCCTTTTAACATATAAAAAAAACGTCTTAAATATTTTAACAATAGGTCGAAATTACATACTATAATAATCAATCATTTCAGGTTTCGTATTTTTTGACCTGATTTGGCTCATATTATAGCTTCGCTGCTTTTTTGTGTGTACATCTGCCATAATGCAAATATAACGGATTTGGCTTTGTGGCTAAAGGCATGCAAACGTAATTTCAAAGTAACCACCCCGTCACTACGTGCCACCCCTCATTTGCAAAGGAGGGGAGCTTCTAAACTTCCTCTGCGTTCTCTGCGCCCTCTGGGTAAAAACGCCTTTGCTTTTCTTTGTGCCTTCGTGTTGAAGCCCGACTTTAGCTTTCTGCACTTTCCTGCCATGCCTTGCAATACGTAGTAGAGAAAGGCAGTCCCGGTTTATCCTGCTTTAGCAGGACGCTCTGCTTAGCGGGATTGAAAGTTGGCTGTCTTTTGTTTTTCTCTGCGCTCTCTGTGGTAAAGGCTTTTGATTTTCTTTCCTGCTAAAGTCATACAATAGCCTAAAAATACAAAGGGGCATGTTATCCATACTGTTTGTGGTCAGCATGGCATACCCTTTGTTTATGGAAAAAATTGAACCTATGAAAGGTTCTCTGATTTACAGGTTGCCCTGCAAAATTTTTTATGCAGTAAATTGCCTGCCCGCTTAATTCTTCCTCTTTTTATCCTTTTTATTTCTGCAATACAAAAAGAATGTAGCTGTCATTGCTCCCTGTTTTTTTTCCTGTTCGGTTAATTTAGCTATTGCCTTTTTGTTGTCATAAGCTTCCTCACGAGTGCCAATGGCATATATAAACTCCAATAACTGTTTTTGCTGCTTCTTATCAAGCTCAATTCTTCTTCCGCCAATGCTGCCTATCAGCTTATCGCGCCTTGCAAAATCATTTTCAGTGTGATATTTAAGGTTTTTGGTTTTTACGTCAGGTATTTTTTTATCTCTTTTTTTCATTTTGTTTTCCTTTAAAGGTTATTGATTATAATTGTGATTGTTAATTAAAATTATCAAATTCTATTGGCGGAATATCAAAATATTTCCGTGCAAGTTTTATTGTATCTTCATTTACCTGGTTCTTTTCTACAGCTTCTAATATTTTACCCATATCCAGTAATTCTTTAGTTGATCCGGGTCGCTTTGTGGTTCTGAAATATTCATATACCAGGTGTTTTACTTTTACCTGAAGCGCTTTAAATTTTCTAACGTATTGTTCTTCAGGTGTATCATCGGGGATAATAAGCCCAGCCTGTAAGGTTATATAGGTATCATTAATAACATCGCCGCTTACCTTAATGAATGTGTTGCCTGCCGGTACCTTATAAATTTTGTCTTTCTCTGCCGGCACATTATCAAATATTGCCTCAAAAAATTTATTTAATTCAACCGGCGCTTTTATTTCTTTTCTTTTGTTTTGCATTTTTTTATCTTTTAGTTTATGAATATTTTTTAATTACCGTTACCCTGGTTAATTTTCCGTTTTTGGTTCTCTTCCTGATGGTCCGGCTATCAAGCTTTTTGCCGTCTGGGAGTGTTTCGACGCTTATCGTTTGATCGGGTATTTTTACTTTCCTCCCGCTTCGCACTACGCCTGCCGCAGGCATGGGTTTTAAGGCACCGTAGCTGAGCGTGGGAGAAATTTCTGTGGGATCTTCTGTTTCTGCCTCTTTTTCTTCTTCTTTCGGCGTTTCGGATTCAGGTTTTTTGTTTAACCCCCACGGATTGTTTTCTATCAGGTACTTTTTCAGTTCATACATAGCAAAATCCCTTTTTTCTATCTTCTCCCGGGTTTCATAAAGACTCTTAAGAGCATACGCGCTGGGGCTCTCCCTGCTTTGCGCAAGTTCTTCTATCGTACGCATTATGGTATTCTTCAGCATAAAATGAGAATCTACTTCTGATAGCAGGTACTTCATTGCTGTATCCTTATTACCAGTGTGGTTATATTTCATTAGCTGTAATACCATATTTTCGTAAAATCCTTTTGTTACTTTTAAGATATGACCGTTAACCGTTATTTCATTAAATGTTCTGGGCGCCATGTATTCAATGTTAAATAGCTTTGTTAAAAACATTCTTCCGTTTTCAGCAAAGCTTGTCTTCTTCGGGTCATATTCTTCTTCATTTAATTCTTCGCCAAGCGCTCTTGCCCTATCGAACCTATCCCAGTAATAATTTATGCCAAGCTCTCTGCCCATAATCTTTATTATCTCAGTATTCTGCCTGCCGGCTAGGAGCAGTTCGCGCACCATCAATACCTCCTGGGTATTAATATCCATCTTAGGCGGATTGTAATTCGGTGTTTTATACTCACCCGGAGTTTCTTTTTTCATTTCCCTGTAAACCGTAGCCTTGCTGATATTATGCTTCTGCATAATTTCAGCTTTCATGTCATTAAATTCACGCTTATCTTTATTTACATGCAGTGTTCTTAAGAGCGCAATATCTTCGTGAAGCGTTTTGTTAAAGTTTTTCATTTTTTTAATCCTGAGCGAAGCGAAGGATCTCATTCGGTTAGCCCATGTTTAGTTTATATATAATTCTTTTTGTCATCATGACGAACGAAACGAAAAAAGCTCCCCTCCTTTTTTAAAGAGGGGTGTCACGTAGTGACGGGGTGGTTAAGTGTACATTCTTTCGGTTCGCCCCAATTTTAATTTATAAATATTTTTAGTGGTGTCAGGTATTCACCTGACTCGTGTCGGGTACATACCCGACACCACAGTTAAATAAAAGTTTTAATTTTAAGGTATTTATTCTCATCCCCTTTTTATCTAAAGATAAAGTCCCCTCCTTAGCAAGGAGGGGATTTAGGGGAGGTCTTGCGAATATAATTATTCCCCGTTGTCGGTTTACCTTAATCAGACCCCCTCGCCCCAAGGGGCACTCCCCCTTAGTAAGGGGGAGACGATCATAACTCTTAATTCGAATATAATATATGCCTTTTGCATATGTGTATCATTGCATGATACTTTTTTGAAAAAATGTTTCTGTAGAGACGACCCGGTGGGTCGTCTGCTTTTGTGATTTGAGTGACATATAGGAAGGATATCATCAAGTATGTACTTTTTGTCTTGATACAAAAAGTACCAAAAAAATCAAGGCTGACGAAAAACAGCTAAAACTTTTCGAACGCATTAGCCGCAAAAAGAACTCGCCTTCGTCTCAGACAGCTTTTTGCTTTAATAATATGCGTTCTCAAGTTTTCATACGCTGTTTTTCATAGGCCGTTTTAAAAACAGATTATAACACTTCAAGGCTTATTTATAAGAATCTTTGTGTTCACTTTGTGTCTTTGAGTCCCACGACTTTCGCTTTTTGAAAGTTTTGTGGCTGTCTTTTTGCCACGCCTTGCTACACGAAGTGGAGAAAGGTTTTGACTCTTTTGGGTATGAAGCTCAAACCCCAAAGCTAACTCATATATCAATAACACAATTAGCTGTTTTTAGCTCAAAAATGACGTTATTTTCACTTAAACCGCACTTTCAAAGGGTTTTCTCCCCTCTCCTATTAGGAGAGGGGTTGGAAGTGAGGTTTTTATAAAAAAAATAAGTTTTTTACAGAAAAAAGTGGTTTGCTATCTGTATTATATGCTTAACAGATAGCTAACGTAAGGGTAATAATGTGTGAATATTCACCCCCTTTCACCATATTTGTTCCTTGACTTTGTGAAGAAATTGAGGTACTTTTGTAACCCTGATTAATTATACCTGATTCAAAACAATCACACTAGTATAATTACGTTCTTTCAACAATTTTAACACGCAAACATAATAAGTTTGTGTGCGTAATTTCTTCTTGAGTTTCATCTATAGATCCGAGCAATCGGGCTAAAAATCAAACTCCAAAGTATTAAAAAATAAATTTACTACGGAGAGTTTGATCCTGGCTCAGGACGAACGTTGGCGGCGTGCTTAATACATGCAAGTCAACTGAAGCACCGGTAGCAATACTGGTGTGGAGGTGGCGCACGGGTGAGTAACACGTAGGTAATCTGCCTTCAGGTCTGACATAACCCCGGGAAACCGGGGCTAATATCAGATGATGCAGCGGCTTGACATCAAGACAGTTGTTAAAGCTTCGGTGCCTGAAGATGAGCCTGCGTCTGATTAGCTAGTTGGCGGAGTAATGGCCCACCAAGGCTACGATCAGTAGCTGGTCTGAGAGGATGATCAGCCACACTGGAACTGAGACACGGTCCAGACTCCTACGGGAGGCAGCAGTAAGGAATATTGCTCAATGGGAGAAATCCTGAAGCAGCAACGCCGCGTGAGGGATGAAGGGCTTTTGCTCGTAAACCTCTGTAGTGAGGGAAAAAACTTCCACTCTGTGGAATATGATGGTACCTCAAAAGTAAGCCCCGGCTAACTACGTGCCAGCAGCCGCGGTAATACGTAGGGGGCAAACGTTGTCCGGATTTACTGGGTGTAAAGGGTGCTCAGGCGGTTTTGTAAGTCAGAAGTGAAATCCTAGAGCTTAACTCTGGAACTGCTTTTGATACTGCAAAGCTTGAATGTGGAAGAGGAGGATGGAATTTCTGGTGTAGCAGTGAAATGCGTAGATATCAGAAAGAACACCAGTGGCGAAGGCGATCCTCTGGTCCATTATTGACGCTAAAGCACGAAAGCGTGGGGAGCAAACAGGATTAGATACCCTGGTAGTCCACGCCTTAAACGATGAATACTAGATGTTGGGGTTAAACTCAGTATCGCAGCTAACGCATTAAGTATTCCACCTGGGGAGTACGATCGCAAGGTTGAAACTCAAAGGAATTGACGGGGGCCCGCACAAGCAGTGGAGCATGTGGTTCAATTCGATGCAACGCGAAGAACCTTACCTAGGCTTGACATGATAGCTAAAGCCGGTGAAAGCCGGTGTCCCGCAAGGGGAGCTATTACAGATGCTGCATGGCTGTCGTCAGCTCGTGCCGTGAGGTGTTGGGTTAAGTCCCGCAACGAGCGCAACCCCTGTTTCTAGTTGCTACCGGGTAATGCCGGGCACTCTAGAGAGACTGCCTACGCAAGTAGTGAGGAAGGTGGGGATGACGTCAAGTCCGCATGGCTCTTACGCCTAGGGCCACACACGTGCTACAATGGCCACTACAAAGGGTTGCAATACCGCGAGGTGGAGCTAATCCCTAAAAAGTGGTCTCAGTTCGGATTGGAGTCTGAAACTCGACTCCATGAAGCTGGAATTGCTAGTAATCGCGCATCAGCACGGCGCGGTGAATACGTTCCCGGGCCTTGTACACACCGCCCGTCAAGCCATGGAAGTTGGGGGTACCCGAAGTCGCCTTTAAAAAGCGCCGAAGGTAAAACCAGTGACTAGGGCTAAGTCGTAACAAGGTAGCCGTACCGGAAGGTGCGGCTGGATCACCTCCTTTCTAAAGAGAATTTCGATTTGGTGAAGCTCAGAAGACAATTACGCGCACATTTAATTTTTATATAAGGAATCTATCCCGAACAAGGGGTTACAATCCCTTGTTCGATAGGTTTTTCATTTTCACAATTTCAGCCATGCAATTAGGGCCTATAGCTCAGATGGTTAGAGCGCACGCCTGATAAGCGTGAGGTCAATGGTTCAACTCCATTTAGGCCCACGTAATTTCAAATGTGTTGCAGCCATTGGGGCCATAGCTCAACTGGGAGAGCACCTGCCTTGCAAGCAGGAGGTTATCGGTTCGATCCCGATTGGCTCCACAGGTTTTACCAACAATGGGTTGCAACCCATTGTCCTTAAGAATCGAAAAAAAGTTTTGCTGTACAATGTTTCACGTCTCACGTCTCACGTTTCACATTTCTCGTTTCAACCGTTCTATAACATCAATTTAGTTTTTTATTAGGAGTAACAGAATTCGTTTTCTCTACTTCACGATAATCCGAAATACAGCGGTATAAGGATAGATTGTTGTTCTTTTAACAAAGTAAGTTTTTCCGTAGATAAACAAGTTTATCGATGCGTACATTGAATTAACAAATTCAATAGTTCTATCTGTATCGATAAAGATTTTTGGTAAAAGTTACTAAGGGCACACGGTGGATGCCTTGGCACTAGTAGGCGATGAAGGACGTGGTTACCTGCGATAAGCCTCGGATAGATGGAAGCAATCTTATACCCGGGGATCTCCGAATGGGGCAACCTAATGCGAGTAATGTCGTATTACTCAACACTGAATACATAGGTGTTGAAGAGCAAACTCAGGGAACTGAAACATCTAAGTACCTGAAGGAAAATAAAACAATAGTGATTTCCGGAGTAGCGGCGAGCGAAATGGAAACAGTCTAAACCTTGTGGTGTGTTAAAGACTTAAATCGTTGCATCACAGGTGTTGCGGGACTTTTAGCCTGATTTTAAGTAAGGCAAAGAATACATCAATTTGTTAGCTGAATCGTTTTGGAAAATACAGCCATAGAGCGTGATAGCCGCGTAAGCGAAAACAATAGATTCTTGAAAGTATCCCAAGTACCACGGACTAAGTGAAATTCTGTGGGAATCCGCGAGAACCATCTCGTAAGACTAAATACTAACTAGTGACCGATAGTGAACAAGTACCGTGAGGGAAAGGTGAAAAGTACTCCTAACAGGAGGGTGAAATAGTACCTGAAACCGTGTGCTTACAAACGGTAGGAGCCACCTTAACAGAGCTTGCTCTGTAAAGGGGTGACTGCGTGCCTTTTGCTTAATGAACCAACGAGTTGCTCGTATCATGCCAGGGTAAATTCTTAAGGAATGTACCCGCAGCGAAAGCAAGTCCTAAATGGGCGTTTAGTATGATGCGGCAGACGCGAAACTGTGTGATCTAGTCATGGCCAGGATGAAGCAAGGGTAACACCTTGTGGAGGTCCGAACCGGTGCGGGTTGAAAACTGCTCGGATGAGCTGTGACTAGGAGCGAAAGACCAATCAAACTCAGAGATAGCTCGTTCTCTCCGAAATAGCTTTAGGGCTAGCCTCGGATAAGAGTATGACGGAGGTAGAGCACTGATTGGGGTAGGGCTGTCACAACGGTACCAAACCCAGATAAACTCCGAATTCCGTACATATGTTTTCCGGGAGTCAGGCAGTGGGGGATAAGCTTCATTGCCAAGAGGGGAACAACCCAGACCACCTGCTAAGGTCCCTAAGTCTATGTTAACAGACTAAGGATGTTAAGTTGCTGAGACAACTAGGATGTTGGCTTAGAAGCAGCCATTCATTTAAAGAGTGCGTAATAGCTCACTAGTCAAGCGACTTAGCGCCGATAATACTCGGGACTTAAACATAGCACCGAAGCTGTGGATCCCGACATTCGTGTCGGGATGGTAGGAGAGCATTCTGTATGCAGCGAAGATTCACGGACAACGTGGGTTGGAGCGTACAGAAACGAAGATGTTGGTATAAGTAACGATAAAACAGATGAAAAATCTGTTCGCCGAAAATCTAAGGTTTCCTGAGCAACGTTAATCGACTCAGGGTTAGTCGGGTACTAAGCTGAGGCCAAACGGCGTAGGTGATGTACAACAGGTTAATATTCCTGTACTGCCGAAATTTAAACCGGAGGGACGCAGAAGTGAAAGGAGAGCCACCTGATGGATATGGTGGTCTAAGGTCGTAGTCGCAAGATGAAAGCCGAACGGGATGGCGCAAGCCTCTAAACTCTCCCTAATCAGGCTGCCAAGAAAAGCTCCGGTGTATACTAAGGCACCCGTACCGTAAACCGACACAGGTAGATGAGATGAGTATTCTAAGGCGCTCGAGTGAGCCGTGGTTAAGGAACTCGGCAAATTAACCCCGTAACTTCGGGATAAGGGGTGCCCAATTATTTGGGCCGCAGAGAAATGGGCCAAGCGACTGTTTAACAAAAACACATGTCTATGCTAACCCGTGAAGGGGATGTATATGGACTGACACCTGCCCGGTGCTGGAAGGTTAAGGAGAGAGGTCATGGCGTAAGCCGGCAGCTTTGAACCGAAGCCCCAGTAAACGGCGGCCGTAACTATAACGGTCCTAAGGTAGCGAAATTCCTTGTCGGGTAAGTTCCGACCTGCACGAATGGTGTAACGATGGTATCGCTGTCTCAAGAACAGACTCGGCGAAATTGTAGCGGCGGTGAAGATGCCGTCTCCCCACAGCTAGACGAAAAGACCCCGGAACCTTTACTGTACTCTGGTATTGATCTTTGGTCCGTTATGTGTAGGATAGTTGGGAGACTTTGAAGCCTTGCCGCTAGGTGAGGTGGAGTCATTAGTGAAATACCAACCTTAATATACTAGGGATCTAACCCCACACTCTATATCGAGTTGGGGGACAGTGCCAGACGGGCAGTTTGACTGGGGCGGTTTCCTCCTAAAGAGTAACGGAGGAGTGCAAAGGTTCCTTCAGTGCGGTTGGCAATCGCACGCTGAGTGTAATAGCATAAAGGAGCTTAACTGCGAGACATACAAGTCGAGCA
>JANPBV010000183.1:0-6145 GCA_031430615.1 Ignavibacteria bacterium
AATTACTGAAAGTATGATAGAAGGAATGGTAAGGCTGCGCGATATGAACGATGATTATTACATTTTAGACCAGCAGAATTACCAAATTGTAGGCAGACACAGAAGGAAGAAGTACAGAATTGGCGATAAAGTAAAAGTTAAGGTAAATAAAGTTGATACAGAACACAGATGGATTGACCTTATTTTCGCAAAGTAAAGATTAATAAAAGCTCAACGGATCGACATCAATATCAACTCTTTCAGTAGATTTTAATTTTAGCTGTAAGGTAAAATCTTTCAGAGCGTGTATCATATTTTCGCTCTCGGCGGCAGTCTGACCCGATGCTTTGAGTATCTTAAGTATAATATGCATCCTGAATGTATTCTTAATTTTATAAATTAATGCCGGAGCCGGTTTTAAAAGCTCAAGGTGAGCTCTGCTTGTTGAATTAATTATCTTACCATTTAAGAAATGATATATTTTCCATGAGTGATTGTTAACATTGACTTGTGAAGGGGATGTTATTTCTATCAATATCATTTTTGAAAACGGGGGATAACTGTGAACTGAGCGGTGCTTAATTTCCTTATCAAAGAATGTAACAAAATCGTGGTTTTCAACCATAGGGAAAATATAATTTTCCGGATTCATTGTCTGAATTACAACTTTACCGTTATCACTTATCCTGCCTGAGCGTCCTGATACCTGCATAAGCAACTGAAATGTTTTTTCTGTGGCGCGGAAATCAGGAATAAAGAGTCCAATGTCAGCAGAAATAACACCAACAAGGAAAACATTTGGGAAGTCAAGCCCTTTGGATATCATCTGAGTACCAATGAGTATATCAAATTCACCTTCATGAAAACTTTTCAATATCTTCCTGTGGGCGTCTTTTCCTTTTACAGTGTCGGCATCCATTCTCATACTCTTAGCTTCCGGGAAAAGCCTTTGTATTTCTTCTTCAATTTTTTCGGTGCCAACACCCACAAGCTTTAGATTATTACTTCCGCAAATTTCACAATTAACCAAAAGATTTTCAATTGACCCGCAGTAATGACAGCGCAGGTTATTTTTATGCTTGTGGTATATCATTGTGATATCACAGTTTTTGCACATTTTTACCGTTCCGCAATCAAGGCATTGCTGGTACGCTGAGTACCCCCTGCGGTTCTGCATCAATATAATTGCTTGTTTATTTTTTAACGCGGCATCAATGTAGTTTATTAGCCTTGAGGAAAGCACGCGCTGTTCAGGGGTTTCATACTTTTTATATTTGGTTGGATGCCTGAGCTCATCAAGCATATTAACAATTTCAACCTTGGGCTGTTTAGTCTTTAAAGCGCGCTCGGGTAATTCCAGTATGCCATACTTACCCGCTTTGTAGTTGTAATAACTTTCCATTGAAGGAGTTGCTGAACCAAGTACAACAACAGCATTGTTGAGTTTAGCTCTTACTATAGCTGAATCCCTTGCGCTGTATTTTGGATTTTTTTCTGTCTGTTTGTATGAGTGATCATGCTCTTCATCCACAATAATAATACCGATATTTGTTAATGGAGCAAATAACGCGGAGCGTGCTCCGATAACTATTTTAATCTCTCTCCCGCGTATCCGTTGATAGACATCAAACCGCTGACCATCGGAGAGCTTGCTGTGCATAACGCCTATTATATCACCAAAGTATGTTTTGAACCTGTGAATAAGCTGCGGCGTGAGTGAAATTTCAGGTACTAAAACAATTGCAGTTTTACCGGTGTTTATTATATTCTGAATAGCCTCAATATATACCTGTGTCTTGCCGCTGCCGGTTACTCCGAACAATAAAAAGGTTTTGAATTTGCCCTCTGATTTAAGTATCTCTTTTAAAACATGTTTCTGGTCAGAATTGAGTTCAATTATTTTTTTATCATCAGCAAAATCCTGTTCACCCGCCCTGTTCACCTGTTTTTGAGTTAAAGTAATGAACTCGCGCTTTTCAAGTGACTTTAACACAGATAAAGCTGATTTGGTTTTCTTTAATACTTCACGGGCGCTTATGCCAGATATGTTATTTTCTATCAGGTATCTTAAAACTTTTGGCTGGCATGTTGAGCGGAATTTGTTTTCCTTAAAGAAAATATTAAGTGATTCCTTTGTGTAATCTTTAAAATCATCCAGCAGGTCAAACTCAACATAGCGCTCATACTTTGCTTTTGCTGTTTCCTTTGATGTAATATGCTCCTGCTTTAAAATACCTTTTGCTAGCAATGATTGAACTGTGCTTCTCGTACTACTGGTCTTCAATCTGCCTTCAATTTGTTTTATTGTGAGCGTTCTGCCGGTTAAGAGTTCAATTATACTTTTTTGATTTTGAGTGAGAGGGATATTTCTGTTCATATCAGTAAGAGAGTATAGTATTTTGGACTCAACCATAATACCTTTAGGAACAGCGGAAAATATTACTTCACCCAATGGGCAGATGTAATATGATGAAACCCATTTGCAGAAATTTATCATTTCATCGTTTATAACGGGCTGGGCATCAAGTATCTTTTTGATGGGTTTTACTTTTTTTAAGTCAGTTGTAAGCGGCATGGATATTACAATTCCGGTAATATCTTTATTCCCGAATGGGGCAAGTACCCGCATTCCGGGCTGGATTACCTCGCTAAATTCATTTGGAACACTGTATGTGAACAATGAATTTACGGGAATATTGAAAGTTATATTTGCGTATTTTTCAGCCATTAAAAAAGGGATAGGCTCTTATCCTATCCCTGCAAAATTATGAATAAATAACTAATTTAACCGTGTAGTGATTCAAGATACCTTTCAACATCAATAGCAGCCATACAGCCGGAACCTGCCGCAGTTACAGCCTGGCGGTAAACATGGTCCTGCGCATCGCCGCATGCAAAAACACCGGGAATATTTGTAAATGTATTAACTTTGCTGGTTTTAATATAACCGGTATCTTCAAGATCGATCTGTCCTTTAAACAGATCCGTATTGGGTTTATGACCAATACCAAGAAATATTCCTTCTACTTCCTGATCGGTTATTACACCGGTTTTTATATTCTTAAGTTTAGCATGTGTAACTCTTTTCTTGCCGCCCTCATTAACACCAATTACTTCCTCAAGAACAGTATCAGTAACCAGCTTTATTTTCGGATTTTTCATTGCACGATCAAGCATTATCTTTGAAGCTCTGAATTCCTCACGCCTGTGGAGAATTATTACTTCCTTGCCAAATTTGGTGAGGTAATTTGCTTCTTCCATTGCGGTATCGCCGCCGCCAATTACTATGATGCGCTGATCTTTGAAGAAGAAGCCATCGCATGTCGCGCATGCAGAAACTCCAAAACCCATGAATTCTGATTCCGATGGGAGTCCGAGAAGCTTAGCAGAAGCCCCTGTCGCAATTATAACGGCTTTTGCAAGATGCTCTTTGCCTTCTACATATAACTTAAAAGGACTGGATGAAAAATCAACTTTATCAACATATTTAAACTGGCAATCAGCCCCAAAGCGCTGTGCCTGCTTGCGCATAACATCCATTAACTCTGGACCCATAATGCCGTGCTCAAAACCCGGATAGTTTTCTACTTCTGTGGTAATTGTTAACTGCCCACCGGGCTGCATTCCTTCAAATACTATTGGTTTTAAGTTTGCTCTTGCTGTGTATAGCGCTGCCGTTAAGCCGGCGGGACCTGAACCTATAATAATAACATCGTGAATAATTTGCTCGCTCATTACTGTTAATAAATTTATCTTTTAGAAATACATCTAGGATTAAAAACTATTTAATTATTTATACTTATTTACTTTTTGTTTAATTGCATCGTTATCGGGATTCATCTGCAAGGCTTCGTTCCACGCTTTAAGCGCTTTTACAACCTCGCCCATTGCTTCGTAAATATCACCTAAGTGTTCAAGAAGGGTTTCACTCTTACCAACCTTAATTGCTTTATCAATGTATAGTACAGCATTTTTATAATCTTTAAGTTTAAATAATATCCAGCCATATGTATCAAGGTATGAGGAATTTTCAGGTTCTTTTTCAATTGTCTTTTTGGACATTTCCTTTGCTTCCGTAAGCTTTTCGCCTATTTCAGAAAGATGGTATGCGTAATTATTCAGTAACAGAATATTATCTGGGTAGTACTTAAATGCCTGCTCATATAATCTGGAGCACTCTGTGTTCATTTTAAGGTCATCATAAACCAAACCTAAATTACTTAGAGTATTCAAATCCTGCGGATTCAGTTCAATAGCTTTTTCGAGGTATGGCAATGCCAAACGGTTATCGCCAAGTCTGTAATAGGAATTACCTGTAAGATACTGTAGGCGGAAATCACCCGGAAATTTCTCAGTTCCGCTTTTGAATAAATCTGAGGATTTTTTGAAGTTATTTTTTTCATAATAATAAAATCCAACCTGTACATAAAGCTCAGATGAAGTATCAGTTTTTGAAAGCAGGTCGTTAAATCTTTCCTCAGCATCCTGTGGGTTATCCTGCGAATCCATATATATAAGGTAATATTGCGGCATCCATTCACCCGGGTAAGCTGTTTGCAGGTTTTGCAGTATATTTCTTGAAACGCCTAATGCTTCTTTATCCTGCGCTGATGCCTGCAGGAACGCTATGGCTACATCCATCTTTGTCATAAAATCAACGCTATCCCTGTTTATCAGTTTGCTGTATTTTTCAAAAGCTTCGGTGTTCCTGTGCTGGCGGAAATACAGCTTGATAACTTCTGTTTGCACATCTCGGTTATTAGGATTTGAGCTTAATATTTCTTCATATATCCTTATTGCATTATCGTAATCAGGTATTTTAACATAAGTAGCAGCGGCTGAATACTTCAGGTTCAGGTCAGTTGGGTTTAACACTAATAATTTTTCAACTGTTGCTGCAGTGTTGGCATAATCTTTAAATGATTCATAAATATCAGCCATTCTTAACAGAACGGTTTCATCGTACATGTAATTTTCGGTGATATTCTCGTAATACTTTACAGCTTCTGACTGCATTTTAAGCTGTTCATACATTCTGCCGATGTTATATAGTATGCTTATATCATCGGGTCGTTTTTCGGAAATTTCCTTTAGATACTTCAGGGCATTGTTATAATCTCCAAGAATAATGTAAGTATCTGCAACATGCTCTTTGTAATCCAGGTTATCAGGGTTAATTTTGACCGCTTCAAGTCCGTACTCAAGAGATTTTTGATGCTGGGTAACGTTGGAATAAAGTTTTGCCATAGCAAAATATATCCCTGCGGCTTTATCAAGCTTTAAGGCTTCATTGTATTTGCTGATAGCAGCAAGATAGTTATCTCTAAGTTCAAGCGTTTTGGCTTCAATAAACAGTTCAACAGCCTGTGGGTTTTTAGGGTAATCCTGGGACTGTAAAGTGCCAAAAACAGCTAAAAACAGTATAAAAAATAAAGAAATTTTTTTCATTGGATGTATAAATATAGCCTTATACTATTTTAATAACAAAGTAAAAATGCGGAATACAGGGTGAATATCAATAAAAAGTTAGAATAATCTATGAAATCAAAAACAAATATTAACAGAATTAATTCCATTATTATTAATTTCATTAAATAAATCTGATAAATGAGGATATATTTTTATAAATTAAATGCGGAGGGGTTTAAGCTGGCAAAGCCGGATTGATAAAATAAATCTTTTATTCTACTCATCGGATGACTTAAAGCGTGACTGCTACGGCAGTCATCCGATGAGTGATTTAAAATTCTACTCTTACACCTGAATTAAAATTGCGGTTAGGCGCCTGTGTCCTTTCAAGCTCCTGATAGGATTCATTTAAGATATTATTTACCGCGAAGAATATTGTAGCCTTGCTGAATAATTTTTTGCTTATTTTCATATCAAGCAGAAAATAATCCTTAGGTTCTTCATATTTATAGAAAAGATCTTCATCAACCTTGCTTACATATTTGCCGGTTACATTAAAATTAAAATCATAATAGCTCAGGTCAGTCGAAAAATTCATCAAATGCCTTGGTTTGTATGGCAGGAATTCATCCTTCCTGTTCTTAGAAAGATCCTTCGCGTCAATTAAGCTGTAATTAAACCCAAATGAATAGCCTAAAGGATTTTTGAACATATTAAATGAGCTGGTGTAATCTATAAGGAATTCCACTCCGCTTAT
>JANPBV010000184.1:0-3930 GCA_031430615.1 Ignavibacteria bacterium
CCCGAAGGTACACCACCTGCAGGCGGCTGGAATACAGTTATTATGCATCATGGTTATGGCGATCACAAGGAAACACTTGCTGATTTCTGCCGCGCGCAGGCTGAATATGGTTATTACACCATGACATTCAGTGTTCGCGGACAGGGCTTATCAGGCGGCTTATCAAATCTTATCAGCACAATTGAAGCTGACGATCTTATTGAAATAGTAGCCTGGATTAAAGCAGATTCAGTTAACGGTTCAGCCCCATCCAGGATACTCATTATGGGCGGTTCACAGGGCGGCGCAGTTCCGATGATAGCAGCTACAAGAGGTATGCAGGTTGCGGCTATTATTAATTCAGTTGCTCCTCCAAATTTTGCTTCAAGCTGGATCGAGAATGGCTGCGCAAAAATGACTTTATTATGGACAATTGAATATACACCTGATACAGCAAGATATAATGGACAGGTTAACAGAATGAGTGACTGGATATATGCAGATACAAAAACATATTGGGATAGTTTAAACTATTATATGCCAATTGGAAGAGATTTTGTTAACGGACTTAACACAATTACAACTCCTGTATTAGTTGAAGCAGCATGGCAGGATAAATTCTTTAATGCAGATGGCTGGATGCTTAACATTGATAAAATTACAAATGCTCCAATGTCATCATATCTTGGAGCGGTTCGCGGTCATGGCAGCGATGTATCATTGACAGAAGACGTATGGCACATGGATTGGTTTAATAATTTCTTCTTTCAGACTTTATGGAATATGCAGACACCAATATTTGACCAGGCTAAATATCAATATGCTTCAACACATTTTCCTGTTGTAAATAATCAGTATTTTTCATTTACACACGATAGCTCAACAACATTATTGAGAAATATTTCTGTACCAATGAAACTATACCTGAACAAGAACGGTGTCTTAAAGACAACAGTTCAGTCAGGAAGCAACAATGTTACTTTAAGGAACAGAGTAACATCAGGATACACATTGCAGCAGGCTGTAGATGATGAATTCACAGGCGCAAACTTTGAAGCAAAATTCAAAAAAGATTCAGTTAAATTCACATCAGCTGCTTTAACTACATCACTTGAGTGGACAGGCGCGCCGGTTGTAAGGCTTGATTATAAATCAGCAGCGCAGACATTCTGCCAGTTCAATTACCAGATATATGAAGTACTTCCAAGCGGCGAAAGAAGATTTGTAAACCGCGCTAACTTTACAGACAGGAATTACACAAAAGGAACAAGAAAACAGGTTACTTTCCGTGGCCAGGCGCATTCACATGTGTTCCAGTCAGGCAGTAAGATCCAGATAATAATCACTAACCTGGATAAAGCGCATACAGATGTTGAATTCTTTGGTACAAACCCGTTTGTTCTGCCTACAATGAAAAATGGCGACCATACAGTTTACTTAAGCAGCAATTCATATGTTGAGCTTCCTATTATTACCAATGCAGGTAACAGGTTTGATGTTGCGTTTGCAGAAGATAATGGCTCTGAGAACAATACACCGTATTCATACAATTTGACACAGAATTTCCCGAACCCGTTCAACCCAAGCACAATGATACAGTACACAATTGCTGATGCGCAGAAGGTTGAATTAAAGGTCTATGACCTCTTAGGCAGAGAAGTTCAGACTTTAGTAAATGACGTACAAAACCCCGGTTCATACAACATAATGTTCAATGCTCAGAATCTTTCAAGTGGTATCTACTTCTACAGACTTACCGCAGGAAGCTTCAGTGAAGTTAAGAAGATGACACTTGTAAAGTAATATTATTAATATCAACAGCATAAACAGGATATTTTTATTATTAATAAATTAAACAGTTGAATAAATAATCAGGGATAATTTGGAGTCAAATTTAGGGATATCCCTGATTATAAAAAAAGAAAAATGAAAAATAATATATTAGAGGAGAGTCAAAAATGTCACTATTAATATTACCTGTAATCTTTGTGTTTCTTTTAATACCGTTTGTAATACTGGGTTACCTGTTTTACAGTAACAAACAAATGAGAAAAGCATAATAAATAAGCTTTACATATGTAACTAAAGATATTGATCCATCTTTTGTTACTCCAGCTAACCCCCGCTTAAAAAGCGGGGTTTTAGTATTTTTGCATAATATATCCGGTAACCTGATTTCTCTGATTAAAAGTGTATGTTTTAAAATACAATGTGACTAATATACTGTTTAAAATAAACTTAGGTTTTTTTAAGATTTTACTTATTGTATTGGAACAAAACACCATTTTTATTAATTTTACACTATCTATAAAGTAGGGAAAAATTACTATGAGAGTGGCTAAATTACTGTTTTTGGCATTAATATCTTTTATATTACTTAATAACATCAATTATTCACAGCAAAAACGGGCAAGGGATAATTACGATAACTTCAAACTCCTTCCTAAGTATTCTGATGCCCAGGCAGTTCCTGTAACAAGGGTTGATTTCACAGTTACCCTCCGTGACGGTACAATACTTGATGCGTTAAAATTCATACCACAAGGCACACCACCTGCAGGTGGCTGGCCAACGGTAGTTTTTGTGCATGGATATGGCGACAATAAAGAAACACTTGCAGCATTTGCAAAAGCACAGGCAGAATACGGTTACTATACTACAACATTCAGTATGCGCGGTCAGGGTAACTCTGGCGGACTTTCTAACCTGATATCAAATGTTGAAGCGCAGGATATGATAGAGTTCATAAATTTTATTAAGCTTGATACTCCAAACGGAATTAATCCGGGAAATATTCTTGTTATGGGAGGTTCGCAGGGCGGTCTAGTTCCATACATGGCTTGCACGATGGGTATGAATGTTAAGACAATTATCTCAGCGCTTGCACCTCCAAATTTTGCTTCAAGCTGGATAGAGAATGGCTGTATTAAAATGACATTGTTGTGGACAGTTGAATACACTCCCGATACCGCAAGATACACGCCACAGGTTGGCAGAATGAGTGACTGGATCTATTCAAGTACTAAAAATTACTGGGATAGTTTGGCATATTATCTTCCGTTGAACAGGGATTTTATGACAAGTGTGCCTAATAATCACGTTCCTCTGATAATGGAAGGCTCATGGCAGGATAAATTTTTTAATGCCTCCGGGGTTATGAAGGCATCAACACTGAATACTAATTCAACTTTCAGACTTTATCTTGGCGCTGTACAGGGTCACGGCGGAGATCACTCACCAACAGAAGATACATGGCATATGCAGTTCTTCAATGACTGGTTCTTTTACTGGCTCTTCCCATACACCGGTCCAAAATTGCCGGCTGCTAATTATGACTATGCTTCCACAATGTATCCGGTAAATGGTCAATACTGGAGCTTTAAACATGATAGCTCTAAAGTTGCTCTGCAGAATATTACAACGCCATACAGGCTGTATTTTAATACCAATAACCGCTTAACAACTACCGCAGGTACTAATAATAATACCCGTACTTCGGTAAGGAACCAGGTTACAGGCGGACTTACTATGCAGGAAGCTGTAAATGAGGAGTTCACAGGTACAACATTTACTTCAAAATTCAAAAAGAACTCGGTTTCATTTACAACAGCTGCATTAACTGCGGATAAAAAATGGCTTGGAACACCAAAAGTAAATATTGATTATCTCTCAACTGCTTCAACATTTACACAATATAATTTTCAGGTGCTTGAAGTTTTGCCAAGCGGAAAAGAAAAGCTTATTAACAGAATAAACTATACTGATAGAAATTATACTGCCTCCAGCAGAAGAACAAATAATTTTGAAGGTCAGGCTCATTCACATATATTTAAAAAAGGAAATAAAATTAAGATAATTATCACAAATCTTGATACCCATGCAGATGACCAGTGGTTTTTAGGTACAAACCCATTTGTATTGCCTGTATTGAATAACGGCTATAATTATATT
>JANPBV010000185.1:0-8360 GCA_031430615.1 Ignavibacteria bacterium
GTTACCACACAGAATGTCCATGGTTGTTTATGCGCTCCTGAAGGAGCTGTTGATGCAGTCTTTATGATATTCTCAATAATTTCCTTTGAAAATGTTTCAGACGAAAACTCTCTTATAGATCTTCGATTATTCATAAGGTCAAAATATCTTTTGCTCTTATCAAGCATATCCTCTTGTGATATATAAATATGTTCGTATTTCGAGAATTTACTCATTATTTTGTTTCAATATTTTGGTAATAGGATTGAAGAAATCCACTAATCTCTTTTTTTGTGTTTAAAGATGTAGAGAACAATGAATGAAAGTACAAGGAATCCGCCTGCTATAATTGTTGGTAAGTTTACCTGTTCCATAATTTCACCAGTTTCAATTTTTAACCCTGTTCCATTTTACAAAGTATTTTATTACTGCAAAACGTATATCATTTCCTTGGTCCATTTTATTATTTGGATCAGGTTCAGTAATTTTTATAATACCCGGGTTATCTTTGGTTAAATAACCGAAGTTTTGTTCCATGCCACTCATAAGATAATCAGATACAGCAGCCTTATAAATTTTATTATCATCAATTAATTGGTTTCGTACTTTATATCCTGCCTGCGTGCCTTCCAGACCGTAATACTGCAGGTATCCCCCGCTTCCGGGCTGACTAAAACCTGTTTCAATGATCTGCTTTAAAAGCGAGCCTTTTAACTCAACCTGGAATATCCTGCCTCCATATGGCAATACCCGTATTATATCATACTGGGTTATCTCTCCTGTAAGTACATCATCAATTCTGATAGCGCCGCTGTTGAAAAACGCAAGGTCAGAGCCCGGAGAAACATCCAGCATTGCGTTTGCTATAAGGTAACCTAATGCGCATTGCCCGTAGCGAATAGTTTCCTCTCTTCCATCAAGAGTATCGTTCTTCAGATCATAAACCATCTTAAGCGGGTCAAAGCCTTTATCCATAAATCCTTTAAAAGCGCGGAATGTCCATTCATCAACCAGCTCTTTTACCTTTGGGTCTTCGGGAACGGTTTTATCTATACTAACAAGTTCTGATTTTATTTCAAGAAGCTTGTTGCTTTCATCGAAGATAAGCCGGTGAACATAAATAGTCCGTGCATTGGCATCAGCCTTGGTTATGATAGTCTCACCGACTTTATGATACATGTTAACATGTTCATGTCCACCCATTATAAGTCTTAATTCGGGAAGCTCACCTGCAAGCTTTTTATCTTCATCTATGCTTAAATGCGTTATGCCTATAAGATAATCAATGCTGTCTTTGATTATTCCGTAAGTTTGTTTCGCTGATTCATAGTAATCATTATAAGATACATATGGCTGTTTATTTGCATCAATGCATATTCCAACTACACCAAGTTTAATCGGTTGATTTTTAAGGTAACCGGGTGAACTAAGTATCAGATATTTCGGAAGATCCGTTCCATTCTGATTGAAGCTGAATGCTGTGCCATTATCATTTTGCAATACATTTGTAGAAAACCATTTAAAACTTGACTGGTTCATCCTATCCTGCAGGACATCCTGTTTATAATCAAACTCATGGTTGCCAAATGTAACGTAATCAACCCCGATTGCATTCAATATCTCAATCATCTGCCTGCCGTTTATCTTTTTATCTTCATATGTGCTTGTTCCAAGCGCGCTGGGTGAAATAAAATCACCTGATAGAATTACATAAGTGTTAGGATTTGTCAGTTTAATTTTATCAATGACAGTCTTAACCCGCGCAAGTCCGCCGAATTTACCTCCTTCGAGTGGGGCAATTTCGTAAACATCATTCAACTGGATAAATACTATCTCACTGGTTTGTCCATACAATGAACATACCAGTATAATCAAAAATAATACTGATCTTTTGAGCATAATTTTAATTTACTTTACCAATCAATTAAGGATTTGGAATTTCTTCCCCTGAATCATCAGGAGAGTTTTCATCGTACCAGTCTGAATCCTCATCAACATCCTTCAACAGTTCTTTAGCATATGCTTCATCTTCAGGCATTACCTGGAAATCAACAGGAAAAGCGTTGATAGGAATAACACCCTGCATGTTTTCTCCTTTAGCCATATACTTTATCCCGGCTTCATCAAGTATCGATTTTATAACCGCTATAATTGCCATGTTACCTGTTTTGAAAACAGAAACGAGATATTCGTCATTCATATTTTCATTCCCCTGTTCATTACCTGAATCAATGCTGCCCGGACCTACATTTTCGTCTTCTGCCATAATTATATTAATTTAATTTGCTTTATATGATTTAATTCTGATTGCTAAGATTATTGAAAACAAACCGCTTAAAATTGCAAACGCGCCGAATACTATAAGCATTACCCCGGCACCCTGAATAAGATTTCCTGCAAGCAATATACCGAATATTATGGAAATAATGCCGTTGAATATCATCAGCCATTCATTTGCAATTACCTTCCTTAATTTTATTGCGCCAAATATCTGTGTAACTCCAGTTAATATAGCCCATGCGGCTATGAATATCATAATTCCGCCAAGCGCAGAAACCGGATTCAACAAAACAACAATCCCCGCGCCCAAAAAGATCAGTCCTTCAAGAATTCTTATTCCCTTATTATCAGTTTCACCAAGAAAAGCGAGTGTGAGTATAAAGAATCCAGAAAGTATCGCGAAGAATGCAAAAAATGTTATGAGCGAAAATATTACTATATACGGAGAAGCTAAAGCAAGTATGCCGAATAGAATTGCAAGAACTCCCCTTGCAGCAATTAACCACCATCGTTTTTGTAATGCTTCTATCATTTTATTTTTTATTTGGTTTGATAGTATCTTTTTATAATTCAATTGGTTCAAATTCAGCAAATAGCTCTTTGCATTCATCTACATTATTCAGCATTTCATATTGACAGCAAGCTTCAAATTCCGCCCACATTTTGTGAACCCTCGGGTGATTGTGCGCATCACTTATTGCCTGTTTGGAAACCCATTCAAATACTTCAAGTATCGTTCCGTTCTTAGCTTTCATAACAATTACTTTCCTATCAGTTGCCATACCTAGTTCTATTAATATAGGTACATGAGTTTTAACTACTTCCAGCAGTTCAGTTTCTTTGCCCGGTTTGGGTTTATATGCAGAAATTACGATTATTCCCATAAAATTGCAGGTTTATTTTAATAGTATTGAGCTATCACCGTAACTTAAGAAACGAAAATCATTTTTCAAAGCATAATTGTAGAGCATTTTCCAGTCATTGCCAATAAACGCCGCTATTAATAATAATAATGTACTTCCCGGCTGATGAAAGTTTGTAATTATTCCTGAAAATATCTTAAAATCATATCCCGGGAGAATGAGAATATTTGTTTTACCATGAATATATTTCATGTCATTTTGCTTCATGTAATTTATAACTGCTGTTATTGTCTTAATTGGTTCTTCAGGTTGATTTTCATATGGCTCCCATTGTGATATATTAATTTCGCTTCCGATATACCTGCCCTGAATTAACTGAACACCAAACCAGTAAACTGATTCAATTGTACGCATTGATGTGGTGCCTACTGCAATAATTTTATTTTTCCACAGATTTGCGATTATATCTTCGAGCAGTGTTAATTCAACATATATGCTTTCAGAGTGCATCAGGTGGTCAGAAATGTTGTCTGCTTTTACAGGCTTGAATGTTCCCGCGCCTACATGAAGAGTTACAAATCCGGTTTTAATATTTTTCTCTTTGAGGGATGACAGTACTTTTTCTGTAAAATGAAGTCCGGCAGTCGGAGCTGCAACTGAGCCTTCCGGGTTTGCATAGATTGTTTGATATGTAATTTTATCATTATCTACTGTATCACGTTTCATGTATGGCGGAAGTGGAATTACACCAAACAACTCGAGTACTTCTGCAAATGTTACTTCCATAGGCATCCAGCTAAATGAAATTATAAACGAATCGGCTTGTTTACTTACCAGTTCTGCAAATAACCTGTATTCAACTCCATTTTTATTTATAACTGATTCCAGCTTACCCGATTTCCATGCCCTTAGATTGCCAACAAGACATAGCCACTCCGCACTTCTTTTTTGATTTAAAGCAGATACCAGCTCTGTTACTCCCGCAGGCTCTAAAGTGAAAATCTCAATTTCTTTTCCTGTGACGGATTTAAATTTTAAACGGGCATTTATTACTTTGGTATCATTGAAAATAAGAAGGGAGCCTTGAGGAATGATATTTGGAATATTGCTGAAAATATCTTCAGAAATATTTCCGTTGTTGTATATCAATAGTTTTGACTTATCCCGTTCATTCAAAGGAAACTGAGCGATCTTCTCTGACGGAAGTTCGTATGTATAATCTTTGATTAGTATTTCGGCGGGATTGATTTTCAAATATTCAGGATTCAAGACTACAAAAGTCTGATGATAAATGAAAAGACTTTTGAAGTCTTATGTTAAATTATTTTAAATTTTTTAGAATATCATAGTAAATTTTATCCACCCACATTTTGTACATTTTCGATGATGGGTGAAGTCCGTCAGGCGCAATTAACGCGGGATCATTTATGCGGGATATTTCGGTTATGTCATAATACTTAATACCGGCTTTATCACATTCTTCCTTTTTCACTCTATTATACTCATCTATTTTTTCGGCTATCTTTTTTCTATCCCTGCCTTCAGCAAAAGGAGTAACTCCCCAATCAGGGATTGAAAGAACAAACACATGCTCTTTATTCCCTCCTGCATAATTAACGGATATATTTATAAGATTCTTAAGCTCACCTCTATAGTTTTCTGAACTTCTTTCACGATACTGATTATTAACACCTATAAGTAGTGTTACAATATCAAATGTATCTTTTACATTTTTTTCAGTGATCGCTGCCATTAGCTCATCAGTCGTCCATCCGGTTTTTGCAATTATAACAGGAGCAGATATATCAATGCTATCGGAGTAAAGTCGATTGGTTAATTGAACAGGGAAGCGTTCATTTTCAGTAACACTCTCGCCTATGGTGTATGAATCACCCAATGCCAGGTAAGTATATTTATGCTGTTTTGGAGTATCAGTTATCATAAAATATGCCGGGAGGCTAATTAAAAGAATAATTGCGCAAATAAAAACATATAGATCAAATCTTAATTTTCTACAACTGCAATACATTTCAGTTCAATTGCTATTGGTGTTGGCAGGCAGTTAATTTCAATAGTCGTACGGCAAGGCTGGTTATCTTTAAAATACTCAGCCCAAAGCCTGTTATATATAGGGAAGTCATCCTTCATATTGGTAAGAAAAACGGTAACATCTATCAGTTTATCCCACCCTGAGCCAGCATCTTCGAGTATCCATTTCACATTCTGAAATACCGAGCGGCATTGAACCTCAATATCATAAGAAACAATATTACCTTTTTCATCCATTGTAACACCCGGAATTATTTTTGTTCCGCGCTCACGTGGTCCAACCCCCGAAAGGAAAAGCAAGTTACCCACGCGTCTTGCATGCGGGTACAATCCAACTGGCTCGGGCGCCTTTGAAGAATTAATTCCTGTAGAATTTTTTAAATCTTTATCACCCATAATTTATTTAAAAAGATCTTTCACTTCCGGTTTAACAAATGCAGTTATTTCGCTATATGGAATAGAAATTGTAATTTCTCCATCAGCATATGAGGAAATCTCATATGGTACGTAATTAAACATTAAATTATCCGGTGATATCATAAAATTTTCGTTTACATGTATAGAATCAACCAGCAGGCCTGCTTCTTCCAGTGATTTTTCCTGCGCTATACCTCTTTGGATCTTAAGATATTTTTTCAGAAGTTCAGGCAGTTTATTTAAATCCTTTTTATATATCACATCACCCAGTGAAAGAATTTTTTTGCGTTTAAGATCAAGATTAGTATAAACTGTTCCGTAATTGCCGTGCGCACCGCCTGTATATGAATAATCAAAATTTGAAATTACAAATAATTTATCATTAAAAAATACAGGGATACCGATATACTGACTCTCAAGAGAGTAACTCCAGCCATCACCCATATCATTTCGGTTAAGATCTTTATTATAATCTTTGAAATCTTTCATAAATTTCTTTTTATTGGCAATCAATAAATCACCAATTTCAGTAAGTCCGGTTCTCATATTCTTAGACTTAAGAATATAATTCCTTACAAACTGCGCATTTTGATAGCTATCATTTGGCCAGAATGTGCCTTCTGTATATGAAGCCATAGGTGACTCAAGGTCCTTAAAAAATCTCTCTTCGCCTTTTACATATACAAATTCAAAATTATCTGTCATTTTCTTATCAACAGATAGCGTAAATTTCAATTCTTTATTTTGATGTTCATTAAACCAAATACCAGAATAATTGCTCCCTTTTATGATACCTTTGAAAGACTCCATGTAATTATCGTAACTATAAGAATAAAGTACAACTGAATCATCTTTAACAGTGCCTGATACATCAAGCGGTTTTTTATATTTATCATAATAATAGAATCCTCGCACTTCATCTCCATATTTTACAATACTCATTGTAACCTGAAATGCATCAATTGTACCTGTGAAATATTTATACCAGCTTACATCTCCTGAATATATATTTGAGTATATAAATACAAAAAACAACAAAAACGCTATTTTCCTCATATTTTAGGCAATTTTAAAAGGAGCTTTCATTCTCCTTTATTAACAAAATTATGAATATTGTAGTGCAAAAACAATCGTAAAGTTCCTCATTTAACAATACATTAATAATTATAGTACACGACAGTTTTTTACATTTGGTTTAGATTTAATGTGTATCCATCCATTTGGGACAAGAATCCCGTAGGGATTCCACATTTATAGATAAATTTATCGAATATTATCCGATGCCGTAGGCATCGTACATAAATATATTCCTATCTCAATGGAATGGATATCTATTTGCAGTACAATGTGCGACACCTATGGTGTCGTAAGCTATCTTCATGTTAATTATAAATGTATGACGCCTCTGGCGTCAATTATTAGTTAAAATCTCTGTGGTCATAAAAAAATGTCTTGTACTAAGATTAATAATATTCACGGTTGTTATTCATTGATGTTGGAGTGTTTATGAGTTATTTTGCAATTCTAATTTTTCAATAACATTAAAGTACAAAATCATTATGGGAATGAACGAAGCATTTATCGCAGAGCTTAAACAGGAAGCAGCAGCAACCAGGAAAGTATTAGAACGCGTACCAATGGATAAAGCTGACTGGAAACCACACGCAAAATCAATGAAGCTGGGCAGCCTGGCAAACCATGTTGCCGAACTGCTAAGCTGGACGATGGTAACAATGGATCAGGATGAGCTTGATTTCGCAACGTTTGAATACAAACCCGAAATTCCAAAAACAACCGAAGAACTGATAAAGAAATTCGACGACATGGTTGAAAAATCTGTTGAATGCTTACAGAGATGTGAAGACGCGAAGTTTATGGAAAACTGGACAATGAGAAATGGCGACAAGATATTTATGACAATGCCAAAAGCAGCAGTACTGCGCTCATTTACATTTAATCACGAATATCATCACCGCGCGCAGCTTGGAGTATATTTAAGACTGCTTGATATTCCGGTACCGGGTGTTTACGGACCAACTGCGGATGAAACAATGTAATAATATTCGCTCAAAATGGATCTGCGTGAAGAAGCATTAAGGGAACACTCAAAAAAACAGGTTTTAAAAATGGCTGCCTGGATCGGTAATTATGAAGACCGGTTCAGGCAGTATCTTTATATATTTCTTCATGATGAATATCGTATTGTGCAGAGAATATCATGGGTGCTTAGTGAAGTTGCAGAAAATCATCCCATGCTAGTTGAAAAACATATTGGTGTAATTATTAATAGACTTGATGATAAAAATATTCACGTTGCAGTAAAAAGAAATGTTATAAGAGTATTACAGTTTTTGAATATTCCGAAGAAATACCATGCAAAAGTTTTTAATCATTGCTTAAACTATTTATCTGACCCTAATGAAACAGTAGCAGTCAGGGTTTTTTCAATGTCCGTTGCATCAAAGCTTGCAAAAATATATCCTGAGCTTGCTAATGAGGTTATTGAAAGTATAAATATATCATTGAAGAATTCAACGGCAGGGTTAAGATCAAGATCACAGAAAGAATTGAAGATTTTAAAAAAATTAATTCAATAATCCTGCAATTTCACGTGCTATATAGCTCGATAGAGCAATACCCATACCATTACAGCTTACCGCGGCAATTGTAAATTTATCTATTTCCATTAATTCAGGAAGCTTGTTTTTTGTAAACCCCATTATTCCCGTCCACTTTTCCTCAATTTCGTATTTCACACCGGGCAATATCATA
>JANPBV010000186.1:0-3083 GCA_031430615.1 Ignavibacteria bacterium
ATTCAGAAATTAAAGTTGAAGCCTCATATTATATGTCAAAAGAATATTATGAATTAAATGATTCTCTTTTCTATTCAATTTTAACTCCGGGATATTACTTAGCCAAACCTATTTCAGAGAAAACTAAAATTGATTCAGCCGGGTTTCTTATAAAGCCTTTTCCGGAAAATACCTTACTTGTAAGACATTCCCGTTACAGGCATAATGGAAATCAGAGTAACAGGCTGATACAAGGGATGAAAGTTACTTTAATAAATAACACATTTGACACATTGATAGTTCGGAACCAGGACGGAAGCTTGATGATGATACAGGAAGCAAAAGACCCAAATGGGAAATGGCAGCCTATTGAGTATTGGATATCAAGCTGGTGCGGGAATGCATATGGAGGGACATTTTTTCTACCTTTCACATCAATTGAAATTCCGGCTTTCAGGTATAAAGGAACCTTCAACACCCAATTAAGATTTAAAATGAAATTTTGTAATGAGTACCCAAAATATACGAAATATGAAATGAAGATAATTTATTCAGAACCATTTGAAGGCAGTGTAAATTATTCGCAGTTCCACAAAATAGAAACAGATCCGTATAAAGGCTACTTAGAACAGTACTAAAATCAATTGTAAATATAAAACCAAAATGATATCAATCAAAGACTTAAATCCGCATTTGTTGACCGCTGAATATGCTGTACGAGGACCCATTGTAATACGCGCGCAGGAACTCGAGAAATTGGGAAAGAAAATTATTTACTGCAACATCGGTAATCCACAGGCATTGAAGCAGAAACCGCTCACATATATTAGACAGATACTCAGTTTAATGGAATACCCCGCATTACTAGATAGTAAAAGTATTGCAGATATTTTTCCGGCTGATATGATAGAGAGAGCTAAACATCTTCATCATTTAATGCCGCATGGTACAGGCGCATACACACAAAGCGCGGGTATGCCGTTCATTAAACAGGCAATTGCTGAATTCATTCAGAAGCGCGATGGAATTCCAACTGATGAGAATCAGATAATATTAACTGATGGCGCAAGTAAGGGAGTTTCGGCTGTACTCACTGCCCTGCTTAGGAAACCCACAGATGGTTTTATGATACCAATTCCCCAATACCCGCTTTACAGCTCAACTATTGAGCTATTTGGCGGAACACAAATTGGCTATTACCTTGATGAATCAAACTCATGGCAGTTGAATGAAGATATTTTAACAAAGAGTTATAAAGACGCAAAAGCTAAAGGAATAGATCCGGTTGCAATAGTTGTAATTAACCCGGGTAATCCAACAGGTGCGGTGCTCTCATTTGAAAATATCAAGATGGTAATAAACTTTGCGAAGAAACACAAGCTGGCAATTATGGCTGATGAAGTTTATCAGGATAATGTGTATGCAATAGATGGAATGTTCCATTCATTTGCAAAAGTAATGCACCAGCTTGGCGAGAGTGATATAACGCTCTTCAGCTTTCACTCGGTATCAAAAGGATTTATGGGCGAGTGCGGTCACAGGGGCGGTTACTTAGAAATCCGCAACATACCCGCTGATGTGATGGGTGAATTCATTAAGCTGCAATCGATAAGTCTATGTTCAAATACGGTGGGTCAGTTGGTAACATATTTAGTTGTGACTCCCCCACAGCAAGGAGAACCAAGCTATGACCGGTATATTAAAGAGCGTGACGGAATACTGAACGAACTGAAAGCAAAAGCTGAGATATTGGGTAAGGGATTGAATGCTATTGAAGGAATGACAATTGATGTGCCGCAGGGGGCAATGTATGCCTTTGTAAAGATGGAGCTTCCACATACAGAGGATGTAAGCAAAATGTCACCCGCCCAACAATTGGCATATGAGAGCAAACGAGATAATGACTACTGCATGGCTCTTTTGGAAGAAACGGGAATTTGCGTCGTACCAGGGTCGGGATTCGGTCAGCTGCCCGGAACATTGCACTTCAGGACAACATTCCTGCCGCCAAGAGACGAGATGGAAGAATTGGTTGAGAAGATGCGGGTGTTTCATGGGAAATACGTGAAACAATTAGGAATTAGGAATTAGGAATGTGAAATTAATCCAATTAATATATTTATTGATATCAATTACACTATCTGAAGTATCAAGTCAGGTAATGTATGATGTTATTCCTTGGCGAAATAAAGCACCAGAGAGATGGGAACTCCTCAAAGAAAGAAGACTGAATGCAAAGATAAAATCAATAACAGAGATAAAAATAAGTAATGCAAACGACATTGTGGACACCATAAATATTTATTATTCTGAATATGATAAATTTCTAAATGAAACTTTGACTATTCATTATGATGAGTCTAAAGGTATACCACGATCTAAATATCTCAATTATTTTGACCCTTCAAACAATGAGATAGCAAGTGCAAGTTATTATTTCAAATCAGATCAGTTTATTCTTGAAGACAGCACAGTAAGTATTTATAATAAAAATAATAAAATTATAAACCAAATAGTGTACGATGCGAAAAATAGATTAAAGTCATACAATCATAACGAATATGATAGTCTAATGAATATTTCTTATAACGAGTGTTATTTATTCGAAAATAATAGGTTTACCAAAATTCAAAATTATTTTTATTATTCCAATGGAGATGAGTTAAACTTTACAATTCGTAACCAAATGAATATAGATAAAAAGAATAAAGTAAAAATCAAAAATGATACCATTTATAATAAAAACATTAAGACACAGGCAAATATTGAAACTACATTTGATAGTGCTGGAAACTTAATTGAATATATTGATTCAAGTCCCGGAATGAAAATAGCAAAGTTTTATTTTGCCTATGATAATATCAATAATTTCAAAGAAAAAATTCATATGATCGGTAGTGAAATATCCTATAGGATTGTATATACCTATAATAATAAATTACTAAAAGAAGCAGAAGAACATTATGATGGAAATAATAATTTAAAATACTCATACAAATTCATTTATGAATATTACGATTAATCCATGAACTCACCCAACAACCACCTATCCCTCAAAGATACAGCAGAAAAGCTTAAGACATCGGGCAAGGAGTATAAAGTCC
>JANPBV010000187.1:0-10564 GCA_031430615.1 Ignavibacteria bacterium
TTTATAATTGCTTCCCCAGTGCGGGTATATGATAATTACTGCATTCGGAAAGTTTTCTCTGTATAATCTAATTTGTGAAGATAATTTTATGGTATCAAGTTTATTCACACCGGGTTTATTGGAATCAGCATAGAAATCATAAAGGGTATCATACTTCTCCCTGAATTCAAACCCGCCGAATATTATTAATTTGTAACCGTTAATATTTTCCATCAGTGGTTCAATTGCATTTTCCGAGTTATCACCTGCACCAAAATATTTAATTCCTCCGGAATTCAGTGCCGATTTAGTTTCAGTAAATCCTGGCAGACCATAATCAAAAACATGATTATTGCCAAGAGTTACGAATTTAATACCATATTTGTTTAAATACTTAACGGTAGAGTCGGGGTCGCTCCAATGAAGATATGGCTTAATAAGTGAAACAGGATTTGATCTGTTATTTGTAAGCGGGGTTTCGAGATTACAAAAGGTTAAATCTGATTGCGAAAGAATCTCTTTAACATTTTCGAAAAAATAATCATAACCGTTTTCTTCAATAACATTTACTCCCCTGTTGAACTTAGGGTCATACTGATAATTTTCACCAAAGTGGGTATCACCCAGGAATAATATGTTAAGTGTATCACAATAAACAATACTTATTTGCAACAGAAGCAGTATTAATATTTTTTTCACTTATGTTTTATCAAATAAAGATCAGGAAAACAAAAGTAATAAAAAGCATAAAATGAATAAATCCCTGCAGCGCATTGCTATCGCCATCTTTAGAGCTTAACATTCCAACAAGCAAAGAGGTTATAACCATTGTGGATTGTATTGGGGTCAATCCAAGCTGAACGTCCTGATTAATGAGCAATCCAACAATAAGTACAGCTGGTATAGTTAAACTTACGGTTGATAGCATTGATCCAAGTGAAATATTCACAACTCTCTGCATATCATTATGCAAGCCTGCCCGTATTGCAGTTAATGCCTCGGGGGAAACTATTATAATAGCAATTAACAATCCAGCTGCACCTGAGGGCAGGTGAAGCTTATTAATGCCATCATCAACAAATATTGAAAGGCTTTCTGCAAGAATTGAAATTGCTGCTATTGTAGCAAGAAGCATTGTAAAGTTATATATTGTACTGATATTTTTCTTATCAGAGAAGTGTTCATCTTCATCTGACACATGCTTTTGTGCATCATCAAATTTAAAATAATAGCTATGTTCTTTTGACTGCATTCTAAGGAAGAAAATGTAAAGCAGGATACAAACAAAAATAAGAAATGTCTCGTAAAATGTGGAGCGCTCAAGAGGAATGGCAAGAGGGAGAAATAAACCAATTCCAACTATCCCTATTATCATGGAAAAGAAGGAATTTGTACTTTTAATATTATATTTTTGCACACCGTATTTAATGCCGCCAATAAGCATTACTAGTCCTGTCAACCCGTTTAATAATATCATAAGAGTAGAAAATATCGTATCCCTTGCAATCGAAGGGTCTGCATCACCATGCAGCATCATAGTGGCTATCATAATAATTTCAACAGTAACTGCTGAAAGCGTAAGTATCATTGTACCATATGGCTCACCAAATTTATACGCAAGCAATTCCGCATGATGCACAACACCAAAAGCGGCATATATGATAACTGCGAATATAATTAAGAAAATAACCCCTTCTAAATATAATGACTCTTTTATCATGGGATTTTTACCCACAAAATAAAGTATAACCAAAATAATTAATGCCAGTATAAATGAACGCTCATTTTTAAAAAAATTTTTAGACATGACAGCAAAATAACCATTTAAGAATTAAAATAAGAGAACTATTTTTGATATAATCATTTTGAAAAATACAGTTCAAAATAAGAAAAAAGCCGTTTTACAAATCAAAACGGCTTTAATGCTAATAAATATGAAAAGTGAAGCTAATTTTAACTCTCAAGTTTTGGGCTCATGGTCATAAGTACATCCATTTTCCGTGAATCATCAGTATCTCTTTGTATCTTAACTTCACACTCCCATGGTATCTGGTTATCATCCTTAAAATTAAAGGTGCTGGTGTATGTTTCATCTGCGCTTATATCCGTTTGGAGCTTCCTCCATTTATGCTTTGTGCTTAACCTGTCACAAAAAGCATCGGAAAATTTTTCGATGGTAAGATCTGTTTCGATCTTATATTCATATTTTAGCTTTTGCGGCTCAACACGAATTTCACCGGATTGCAATAAAGACCCGAATATGAAGCTATGAAGGGCAAATACAAGTGCTGCAAAGAGAACTTTTTGCATAGCTGTTCATTTAAATTTATGGAAAAGAATGTTAATTAAAATTCAGTATATTTTTATTAGAAATTAAACTCATAGCTGACCTTGAAGTATCTCCTTGTATACTCCAGGCGGTCACCATCAAGATTAAGAACAAGATAAACGCTGCTTCCGCCGAAGAATTCATACTGCAAAACTGTATTAAGAAGCGCCCTTTTCCTGTTTGTATCTCTTTGATAATACGCTCTCAAAAATAATTTATCTATTATTTTATAATCAAGTTTGATGTTATAAATTGTCTGCTCGAAATTATCAGCCTGTTTAATATAGTTATAATTAGCGCCAAGCCGAACTTTACCAAAAAATGCCAGATCAATAGAAGCATACGGATTAAGCAACTTATCCCCAAAATATCTGCCGCCATAAAATCCGGCAGAAAATGAATTGTTACCAAAAATAACTTTAAAATTGTGTTCTGTCAGGATATTATCCTGAGTAATTATATTTCCGTCTGTATCATAATCATTAGGCCTATCAAAATTTATGCTGTGAAAGAAACTCAGCCAGCCTGTGAATTTATAGAAAAGGTTGCCATATACTCCATTTTGCTTATTAAAGCCTATAGCGCGGTCAAAATCATCGTTAAATTTATGCGACCTGTAATAACCGGCGTTTACATTAATATTATTGAAATATTTGTTATCATTAACAAACTGGTAGCCACCGCTAATATTCAATTCATCGTAATTATTACCGTAATTATTGAACAAAGTTGTTGCGCTGAAATTTGAGTCATACCTGGTATAGCCGGCATCCATATATGGTCCGCCATTGCTATTTTGCTCATAATATAAGTATGCGCTATACATATTTGCGCTTACACTTTTATTGTTAAAACTTCTTGCTATCTGTGAAATTAATCTAAAGCGTGATGGAAGATTAATTTTACTATCTACACTTAGTAATTGTTCTTTTGAAGTATCAAGTTCATTTGTGTTGTACATAAATAAACCGCCAATATTGAAATCCTGAAAATTAAAATTAGGTCTTGCTACGGCAAATCTGCGGGTTGAGTTAGCAGATGTCGGGAGAGTATCCTGAACATAAAGCGCTCCCATTTTAAATTTATCGCTTCTGTAGGTATAATTAAATCCATATTGTATCTTATCAATGGCTCTGGAATAGAACAGGTTTACCGGTGTTCTGTAAATATCAAGGTCTTTGCTGAAAAAGGGTCTTTTTTCCTGAAGAAATATGGGTCTGCCGTAAAATGCAAACCTGAATGGATCAGCTTCAAGTGTTGATTCATCAGTAAATACGGTGCTTTTTAGCTTATGCTTATCAAGGCTGATAGAAAACTCACCGCCAAACCTTATTCTTGCAGTATCATTATTAAAACTTCTACCTACAAGAAACGGGGTAAGGTTAAAGCGTAAATTCAGCTTTTCATCAAAAGGCGTAGCAAGATCAAACTTATACATGCTTTTTAAGCTTAACAACTCACTGTTAGGTGTTAATGCATACCAGGTGTAATTACCATCCGGTGTGTATGAAAATAACTGAAGGTCAATACCAATTTGTTTTTTGTTTTTGTTCTGCATCCTGTCAACCGGGATCTTTATTTCCATCTCAGCATAGCCCGGCTCGCCATTTTTAGCTTCTTTAAAAATTGTAACTTTATTTTCCCACTGCCAGTCCCATTCATATGACTGGTTTGTCTGGTTATAAACAATAGCATCACGCTGGTTATTTAAAAAACTAACAACAAAAACATATCCGTTCTTATTCTTGTTTTCAAGATCAAGCATAATAAAGAATTCGTTTTCTTCATCTGTGCTTCTATCCCTGGTTAATGATTGTTTTATGATTTTTCCTCTTGGCCAGTATTTAATAGCAATATAAATAGCGTCTTTTGTCTGTTTAATATACGCTATAGTGCTGTCATAATCTTTTTTATCAGATTTGGGTATCATCATGTAAAAATCTGTGAAGACTTTTGCGTCTTTCCATTCACTATCAGTTATTTTTCCATCTATGCTTGGAGTTGAACTTAGTTTGGGAGAGGTTTTATCATCAACTGCTTTTTCATTGCTTGTTTGCGCATAAGTAACAAATACGCACTGCAGGCAGAGAAAAAACAGGATCAAAGATATTTTTGTAAAATAATTTTTCATTTGGCAATAATAAACCTTTTTATAATATTATAGTTATCGATAATTGCTTTTTTACATCAAACAAAAATATAAAAGAGCTTGTGCGATGCCTGTCTCAAAAAATATTGCCTATGGGTCAAATATAGGTTACAATTTTAGAGACAGGCGGCAGCCTACTTTTAACTAAGCCGCCTACACGCTTGAGCCCTCAAAACAAGCGTCGCCCAATCGCACTGCTCTTTCATTCTTTTCCAGAAGGAGTAATTCTGAGTCTAATTTAATAGTACCGAATTTCTCTTTTGATGCTCTTATTTTAAAAAAGGTTTAGTTAATATTCTGTTTTATTTAAAAAAAATTTTATTCTAATATCCCTTATCTAATTATTAGACACTATTAAAAAACTAGCGTGACTGTGTTTTTTATTGCTCTGTTAAATAACAGTTTAACAAAAACTATCCATTTAATAGAATATCAAAACAGAAATTATCAGTATAAACTAGAAAATGAAGGACGTTATTTACAAAGATATAAATTTTTATATAATAAACAATATAACTGCTTATGCATATTTTAGATGCACCTTTTTATATAAGGTTTAATTAGGATTAGATGAATTAAATACATGTTTATTAATAGTTTGATAAATTAATGCGGTTTCTAAAATGAAAGATATTCTTATTTACAATTGCTAAAATAATAAATTAAACAGCTTATTTAAAACCCTCAATCTATCTCATATAGCTTAATATCAAAAACAGCACTTTAGAACTCTGCAATCTTTTTAACTTTGTAACAGCGATTGTTATCTGGGATATTTTAAAATTATTTATTTTGTTTCTAAATTTTATTTCTTAACACTTCTTGGAGGTTTTAAATTGCCCTGGTGGCATGTTGCGCAGTTTATAACCGGCTTTTCGCTCTTAATACCCTCAATTTTTGCAAGCTGATCGTTAATATTGGAGGATAGATCTGCCATCTTTCTGGCAACCCATTTTTCCTGTTTATCATCCTTCTCCCATTCTCCTTCGATATGACAATGACCGCAGCTTACTCCCAGGGCAATGCTCCACTTATCCATCACTACAGGAAGAATGTCAGCATCAAAGCCTCCTATATTCCTCAAATTTTTATAAACTGAATCCGCAGTAATTTTTTCTTTTCCTTTGATCATCTCATTAACTAATGCAATATACTTTGCCCTGTCATTACTCAGAGAATCACTTTCAATATCTTGTAATCTTGGAAAATCACTATTATCATTAAATGCTGTTATTACAGCAAGAAATAATAGAACTGGTAACAATAACGTTACTTTTTTCAATTTTTTTAGCCCCCGTTTGATGACATACTTATTCCTTTAGATGCAAAAACGATCAAAAAGGTTTCCATTAAAATATTTTACTTCACTAAAACCATCTTCATAGTTTCTGCGAAGCTTCCTGTTGTAAGTTTATAAAAATAAACTCCACTGGCGTGTGCCGAAGCATCCCAATCAACTTCATAACTTCCCGGTTTCAAGCTTTGGTTAAGAAGAGTTCCTATTTTTTCACCCAACAGATTATACAGTTCCACTTTCACGTTTGACGTTTCACCATTTAAGTTTGAAGGTATATCGAACTTAATTTTGGTAACGGGATTAAACGGGTTGGGATAGTTCTGGTACAAATTAAATCCATCCGGTACTTCGTTCCCATTTGGCTGAATTCCGATAATGCCCTGACCTTCAACTATTTTTAATATTTGCCCCGAGATGACATTGGTGAAATGCTCAACCGCACCGGAAAGCCATTCCACCCTGATTGAATCAACAACGTATGTATCACCAATGCCGAAATGAATATCAAGGTTCTGTCCGCAGTAACCTGATTGGCCCGCAACATCGCGCAACAGCCAGCGTGGTGAGCCGTTTATTGTTGCTTTAATTCTTACTTTGCTGCCAATTGCTGAGCGATTGGTCGGACCTCCCTGTAATTTTATCTCAAGCCACTGGTTTGAGTGACCGTTGTTTAAGAATGCGGAATTGTTCTGATTCTCATTGTAAGTACGAGCTGTAAAAATATCCAGGTTACCATCAGCATCCCAATCAGCCCATGCAAATCCGTATGAATTTCCCGGATCATTCACCAGGTCACCTGTCATGATTTTTTCAAAGGTAGGGTTACCCGTTTCGATCAACAAGTTTTTATAAAGTTTATTGTTTACCTGTACATTTGGCGTTGCGTATGCCTGGGTTATGAACATATCAAGGTCACCATCGTTATCATAATCACCCCAGCCGGTGCATGAATAAAAACCCGGGTCATTTACTATCGTATCATTTGTAATTTGTGTAAAAGTAAAACTGCCGTTATTTCTGTACAGCTTACATGTACCACTGCTTCTATCAGCTGCAAACAGATCAAAATCACCGTCGTTATCGTAATCACCCCAGCTTGAGCTCCATGTATCACCGCCGTTAGTTACGGGTGCAATACCCGTAATTTTAGTAAAGTACCCGCCGCCGTTATTTTTATACATATAATCATTTGCGCCTTCTTCATTAGAGATAAACAGGTCCAGCTTGTTATCTCCGTCTATATCAACCCAGTTAACACCTCTGGATTTGAGCCCAACATCTGAATACACCGCTCCACTATCTATGCTTACAAAATTCCCGCCGCCTGTATTTCTGTATAAGCGGTTGCGTGAATTTGTTGCGCGGCTGTTTGTAATAATCAGGTCTATCAGACCGTCATTATCAAAATCACCCCAGCTGCAGGTTTCGGAAAAACCACGGTTGGTAACAATGGGTGAACTGCCCAGAAACGTAAAGTTTCCGCCGCCGTCATTTTTATAAAGTACGCTAATGGAGTCATACCATGTTACAGCGCACATATCAATATTGCCGTCATTATCAAAATCTCCCCAGCTTGCCCCGTCGAAAGGAAGACTGTCATTTACCGGTCCGGTATTAAATATTCTTGTGAAATTGCCGCCGCTATTCTGATAGAGAAAACTTCTCTGCCCAAAACGTTTGCCGTTACTTACATAAAGATCCAGGTCTCCATCACTATCGTAATCAATAAAATTTACACTTCTTGAGGCACCGCCATCATTTACAAATGACCCTGCTGTAACTTTTGTAAAATTTTGACTATAAGACATTTGATAACTTAAAATAATGAAAAACAACATTAACATCATTTTTAAAGAGGGCGTTGGTTTTAGAAAAAAATCTAGCATAAATATCTCGTTTATTTAGTTTATAAGTTAAAATCAAATTAAACCCAATATATCAAAATATAAGAGCAGTCTCAAAGTTTAATATCAATTATTTATTAGAATTCCATTTTGCTATATAATGCTATATATTTGTAAATATTCATATTTTAGTCATTTATTTAAAATAATAATTAGGTTTCCATGAAGCATTCAAATACTCTACATGAATTAATACACACGATGGATAAAAATGAAAAAAGATATTTCATTTTAAACTCATCTATTCAAAAGGGGGCGAAGATCTATCTACAATTGTTTAAGGTACTGGAAAAACAAAAAGTTTACGACGAAAAAAAATTTAAATTAAGGTATATAGAATCGGACTTCTTGAAGAATTTTGCTGTTAACAAAAATTATCTTTACACTCTTTTAATTAAATCTCTTACAAGTTACAATTCATCAAAATCTGTTGAGGGACAAATACATTCATTAATATCAGAATGCGGCATACTTTTTAAGAAAGCATTATATAAAAAATATTTCAAAACAATTGCAAAAGCAAAATTAATTGCGACTAAATATGAGCGATTCGGATATCTCGTTCAACTGCTGGATATGGAAAAAATAATTATCCCAAAAGATGAGATCCGAACAGATAAAAGTGAATCAATATTTAACGAAGTTGTTACTGCAAATGAAAAAATTAAGAATTTGTTTGAGTACAGCAGGTTAGCCGCAGAGCTTTTAAACAGTTACCGAAATTATGGACTGAACAGGGATGAGGCGCACAGTAAAAAAATAGATATTATAACCGCGCAGGAAATAATGAGCTCACCGGAAAAAGCAAAAAGTATTCGAGCTTTGGAAGCATATTACAGGGTAAAGGAGCTTTCTGCGAATGTCAAAGCGGATAATACAGCTATGCATGAATTCCTTATGCTGAGATCTGAAATTGTAGAAAAGAATCCATTGCCTTTTAAAGATAACATTATACATTTCCCCTCAGATATTCTTTATTCTTTAACAGAAACCTGTATTAACCTTGGCAAGCTTGATGAAGCTGAAAAGTATCTAAATGATATTAAAAAAATTTCCATTAGGAACAGGTCTGACCATGATGATATAGAAATTTACAGTAGTTTTGCAAAATTAAGGATAAACTTAAAGAGAGGATTAATTGGGAATGCGGTGAAACTGATACCTCAACTGGAAAAGGCGCTGATAAAGTATGAAAATAAAATGCTTATAGATACCGAGTTATCGATACGGTTTTATATTGTTAAATGCAGATTGGAAGAAAAAAACTATTCAAAAGCTTTAAAAGCCGCAAATGATCTGATGAAACACCCTTTGCTGCATAAACGGGCAGATTATGAATGTTACATAAAAATATTATATTTAATTATACATTTTGAGCTTAAAAATTTTGATCTATTAAAGTATTTGATAATAAGTACTTATAAGTATTTATATAAAAGGGAAAAACTATTCAAAGTAGAGCTTCTTATTCTTGAATTCATAAGGAAATTACCTACTGTTAAAAGTGATGATGACTTATCATTCATGTTCAATACTTTAAGTAAAAACCTTGCAAAACTTAAAAAAGATAATTATGAAAAAAATGCTTTTGAATATTTTGATCTTCTAAGTTGGGTAAATGGAAAAATTAAGCGCTAACCGCTTACTTTCTTAATGAACATAGCAAGTCCACCCCCTATTGCAAGTCTGAAATTTAATTTATCACCTTTTTTCAGTTTTTGCTTTGTGATCTTAACATTTGAAGGTTTTGTATCTGCATCCTGAGCATCGGCATAAATATCCGCTTCATAATTAATATTATCAAGGAAACCAAGATCAATATTAATATCACGGCTGTTCTGATTAGTCATAGCGCCAATGAACCAGTCATTATCTTTTTTCCTGACAATGATTATATATTCACCAATTTTTCCATCAAGTACAATTGTTGAATCCCACGAAGCTGGTACTTTTTTCAGAAATTCAAATTCAGGAAGAGTTTCATAAATTTTTGGTGATTCACATAAAGAAAGTATCCCGCTTTCATATACAACAGTCATTGCCAGTTGCTGAGTTCGTGTACCTTTGGTCATTGGGTATTTCCACTGACCCGTAAAACCGGCTTCAGTTGTATTTGTCATAGAGCCCGGGGTATAATCCATAGGTCCGGCTATCATTCTTGTAAATGGCAGCGTAACATTATGTTTAGGATTTGGAAAACCGGTTATCCATCTTGCATTTTCATTTCCCAATACAGCTTCATAAGTCAATATATTTGGGTAAGTACGGCTTAAGCCATCAGGTTTATATGAACCGTGAAAATTAACTATCATTTTTCTTTTAGCGCATTCTTCGGCAACCCTCCTGTAGAAATCTGTCATATACTGGTCATCTCTATCCATAAAATCAACTTTAATTCCTTTTATTCCAAGAGATTGATAATAATCCAATGCTACATTCATTTGCCTTTCCAGTTCATACCAAACAACCCAAAGTATTAAACCAACACCTTTTGAATTTGCATATGCCGATACTTCCGGCAGGTTTAGCTCGGGTAATGTTTTAGTTAAATCATGAACAGCATCAACTTTTGTTGCATCAAACCAACCATACCATCCGCCATCAAGTATAACGTACTGAAAATTACTTGCTGCTGCAAAATCAATATAATATTTTACGGTTTTTGTGGAAAGTATCTGGTAGCCAAATGAAGGGTCAAATCCACGGTCTTCAGCCCACCAGCTCCATGTAGATTTTCCGGGTTTTATCCAGTCAACCGCATCATTGATGATGCAGGGATCGTTAAGGTTCATTATCAAATTAGATTCGATAAGTTTACCGGGTTTATCACCGATAATGAAAAGTCTCCAGGGACTCACAGCCGGTGTTTTTCCTCTTACGGAAATATCTTTGTAAAGTGTATCCGG
>JANPBV010000188.1:0-4334 GCA_031430615.1 Ignavibacteria bacterium
CGATGCAGCAAGAGAGGTAGTAAGGCAGATAAGGCTACGTGATTTAGGCGGTATAATTTGTATAGATTTTATTGATGTTTACGATGACAAGAATAAGAAGAAAGTTTATGATGAACTAAAAAAAGAATTCAAGAAGGATAGGGCAAAAGTAACTTTACTGCCTATGTCTGAATTCGGGATAGTACAGATAACCAGGCAGAGGGTCCGCGAGAATGTTGTAAGATCTATTACTGAACAATGTCCCTTGTGCGGGGGAAGCGGTATTATAGAAAGCTCAACAAATATTCTGACAAGAATTGAGCGCTGGATAAAACGCTATAAACTGGATAAAGAAAAACCATCAGGTAAACTTATATTAAAAGTTCACCCTATGGTGTTTAAAACCCTGAGAGAAGGCACTATAAGCAATATGACAAAGCTTGCGTTTAAATACCTGCTAAGGGTTAGCCTCGAAGAAGACTCCTCACTAACCTTCCAGGATTTCCGTTTTACCACTGTCAAAACAGGCGAGGATATTACAGCAAGGTATTCATAAATTTTTGAGGCTAAAAACTGACATATTGGTAATTGGCAGCGGTATAGCAGGTTTATCATTCGCATTGAAAGCTGCTAAGTATGCCAAAATACTTATTATCACCAAAAAAGACCGCGCAGAATCCAATACAAATTATGCGCAGGGTGGAATTGCAACTGTAATTTCAAATGATGACTCCTATGAACTTCACATTAAAGATACACTTGAGTGCGGCGCAGGTTTATGCCACAAAGATGCCGTAGAGCAAATTGTTACAAACGGTCCTCACCTTATAAATGAATTGATAGAGCTTGGGGTCAACTTCTGCAAAGAACAGGGAAAACTTGAGCTTGGCAGAGAAGGCGGACACTCAAGACAGCGTATAGTTCACGCAAAGGATCTTACCGGCAGAGAAATTGAAAGAGCATTAGTTCACAACGTAAATAATAACCCTAACATTACAGTCTTAGAACATCACACGGCAATTGATCTTATCACAGAGCATAACATAAAAGGGAAAACTAAAAAAGTAAATCCTTCATGCTTTGGCGCATATGCATACGATGAGATTAATAATGAGATAGAAACAATAATTTCGAAGTTAACTCTCGTTTGCACTGGCGGTATTGGTCAGGTGTACCTGCATACAACAAACCCCGCAATAGCGACAGGTGATGGTATCGCAATTGGTTATAGAAGCGGCTGTATTATTGGTGATATGGAGTTTGTTCAGTTCCACCCGACAAGCCTATATGAAAACAGGGTGGATATTTCTGACCAGCAGTCATTTTTAATCAGTGAAGCTTTAAGAGGCGCAGGAGCGATATTAAAAACAAAAAACGGCGAAGAGTTCATGCATAAGTATGATTCACGGGGTTCACTTGCGCCAAGGGATATAGTCGCAAGGGCAATTGATAATGAAATGAAAAAGCACGGCGATGATTTTGTATATCTTGATATTACAAAGCTTGGTGAAGTAAAGATCAAAGATAAATTCCCTAATATTTACAATAAATGCTTATCAATTGGAATTAATATTTCTAAAGATATGATACCTGTAGTACCCGCTGCTCATTATAGCTGCGGCGGTATAGTGAGCGACCTGAACGGCAAAACTTCGCTCAACAGATTGCTTGTTCTTGGTGAAGCTTCTATGACAGGTGTTCACGGAGCCAACAGGCTTGCATCAAACTCACTCCTTGAAGCCCTTGTATTTGCTGATAAAGCCGCTAAGATATGTAAAGATGAAATTGGTGATATTAAGAATATTAATGATAAGGAAATTCCTGAATGGGATTCCACCGGGACAGAAAATGCTGAAGAATGGATTTTAATTTCACAAAATAAACACGAAATTAAACAGATAATGTCTAACTATGTTGGAATTGTAAGATCGAATTTAAGACTTACAAGGGCGCTTAGAAGAATTAAGCTGATAAAAAGTGAAATTGAAACATTTTACAAGAAAACCAAGGTAAACAGAGAACTTCTTGAACTCAGGAATATGGCTTTAATATCATACCTGATAATAAAATCAGCCCTGCTCAGAAAAGAATCACGCGGTCTGCATTTCAGTACTGATTACCCGGTTACAAAACCCTCTTACTTAAAAGATACGCTTATTAACAATAAGACTGTATAAGAATAATTAAATAATAAGTTTAGATTACTGAAAAACCAGTCAAGAATGAGTAAAAAAAATACTGCATTAAAAACTGCTCCAACAAAAAAAGATACCTTAACCGGAAAACATAAAATTGCTTTAATGCTTGTTTCCCTAAGCGTGCTGATGCTTGAGTTCACTTTGATAAGAGTACTCTCAGTATCGTTGTGGTACCATTTTGCATTTATGATAATCAGCATTGCTCTGCTTGGACTGGGTATAAGCGGTGTGACAATTATCATAAGTGATAAAATTAATAAAGCTGAAATAAATTCATTCCTTACTATTACATCACTATTATATGCGGTATCAATTATTGTATCATTTGTTGCGATAAATAAAATTCCGTTTGACCCCTTCAGTCTTTTTATTGATAACTATCAATTTGTTTACCTGCCAATATATTATGTTTTAATAACACTCCCCTTCTTTCTTGCAGGTCTGGTTATTGGACAGTTATTTACTAGATTTAAATCAGGGATAAACCAGCTTTATTTTTATGACCTTGTAGGCGCAGGGCTAAGCTGTTTTGTATTCATACTTGTACTGCCAAAATTCGGCGGGTCAGGCGGTATCGCATTCGCGTCACTTATAGCTTGCGCAGGGACACTAATATTTGCAATGGAAAAGAGCAGAAGGCAGACTATCGGTCTTTTAGGCGCGATAATTATGATAGTTCTAAATGGACTTTTCCTTTCTAACCCTGAAGCGTACCTGCCTATATACATTTCAAGCAATAAAGTTTACGGCAATTACATGAAGGAAAATGAAGACCTCAGGCTTCTTACAAAGTGGAATTCATTTTCGAAAGTTGATGTAATGAAAGATGACGGCGAAAATGTTGATGATTATCCTGTCTATACAGCTATAATTGATGCGGGTAACTCAACAACCAATATACCCAAGGTACCTAAGTTGCTTGATTCAACCAACCGACCGCCATTTGACGCATCAATGCTTGCAATGGTATTAAAACGTGAAGATACCGCAAAAGTTTTTATACTTGGCTCAGGCGGAGGAGGTGAAATACTCTCAGCGCTTACCAACAACGCAAAATCAGTTACTGCGGTAGAAATAAATCCAATATTAAACGACCTTGTTGAAAAAGACCTTGCAGGCTACTGGACAGGCGGAATTGCAAATGATAATCGTGTAAAGATAATCACAGATGATGCAAGAAGCTGGCTCCGCGGGAAAAGATTAAAATATGATATCATAATCAGCGCGCACACAATTTCAGCCTCGGCAAGTAACAGCGGAGCTATGAGCCTTGTAGAAAATTACATTCTGACCCAGGAGGCATTACGTGATTACCTTCAGCATCTGGATATAAACGGTTTGCTTTATATCACAAGACCTGAACCGCAAATGCCAAGACTTGTTGCATCAATTAAAGAAGCCCAGAAGTTAAATGGCGGAAGCGACCTGAAAAACCAGTTCTACGTTTTCAAAAGACCGCCATCGGAATTTGAAAAAGACGTAAGTTATTTAACGGGAGTATTGTTTAAGAAGAGCGGGTTTGATGAATTTGATATTCAGAAGCTAAAAACTATGTCATCACTGCTTAATCTTGAAATAATGTACGACCCTACTTCAAAACAGGATGGAATTTTTAAGGATATTATATGGAGTAATAATATTTCTGATATTACGGGTAAATATCCGGATAAGAAATTAACACCTGCAACGGATGATAACCCGTATTTTGAACATAATACTGATTTCTCGAAAATAAATTTTGGCAGTATTAAGGAATCATTCTCACAAGGTGACCGCGCAATGCTTTCAATGGTACAAAAACCCGTGGCTGAATCAACATTAGTTATTTTACTGATTCAAACTATAATAATTTCAGCATTATTAATATTCCTGCCCATATATGTAAAATTCCGCAAGGACCCGGAAATAAAAAAAGTTAAAAAAGGTAAGTATATAACATACTTTGCATTGCTTGGCTTAGGATATATTATAATCGAAATTTGCCTGATACAAAAATTCACTCTCTTCCTTGGTCAGCCTGTTTACACAATGCTTACGGTCATTTCAACTATGCTGTTATTTTCCGGTATCGGCAGTATGTTATCAAACAAAGTTTTAAGCATTATTAAGAACGTAAAAATAATTTATATAATAATTGCTGCATTAACAATTTTAATT
>JANPBV010000189.1:0-21314 GCA_031430615.1 Ignavibacteria bacterium
ATAGGTCCGCTTCCTATCTTTCCATTAGCTTGCGGAACAGTATTGGTTACTTTGGCATTCGTCTGAGTCATTTTAACGGGTTCACCTGTATTGAAAAATACCATATAGGCGCTAATAGATAAAGCTGTTAAAATAGTCATAATTGCCAACAGAGGTAAAAACTGTTTTTTTGATTGTTTTTTCATGGCTTTAGAATTTAGTTTGGCTGCTATGATTTTTACTCTATTAATAGGGATTTTGTTCCATAAAAAAAGCGGCTTATTACTATCCGCTTTTTAATCAATTGGAGTTTATTTATTTAACCAAACTAAAACACAAGGTTTCTCCAAAGGGGCCTTCGGAGAAAAAGTAATTTCATTACTTTATCAACACCATTTTTTTTGTATCAGTATAATTAATTGATGTTAATCTATAGAAATAAATCCCGCTTGAAATCTGCGCGGCATTAAAATCAAAATTATATGAGCCTGCATTAAGTTCTTCGTTTACAAGCACTGCAACTTCCCTGCCTGATATATCATATACTTTTAATGTTACTATTCCTGATTTCACGACAGCGAATTTAATATTTGTAACAGGGTTAAACGGATTTGGATAGTTTTGCTCAAGGCTAAAAGTTTTGGGAATCTCATTTGATAAAGGCGTTATTCCGGTAACAAGTGACTCCATATTATAATAAACTCCTGTGGGTCCAACCCCTGAATACGAAAACGAAGAAAATTTATTTGAGCCTTCTTTAAATACAGCACATGTAGGCGCCAGTGTACTGGTGCTGTTATTTGTATTCCTTTTATATTGAGGTGTACCCATTGAGCCTAATATACCATGTCTTACAGTAATAGAATCGCCATTTAGATCAACAAACGCTGCGATAAAATCTTTACTGCCTGTGTCAGAAGAATCCGAATTACATGAAGTAAAGTCTACAGACTGTGTACTTAAACCAAGACTAAAATCAATATTCCATGCAGCCCCGCCATCTGTTGAATAGTGATATACAGCTCTATCGTTTTTTGTTGATGTTACAAGAATTTTCTGGGGTAAAGAAAAATATCTCTGCTGTATAGTTATAGAAGGTCTTTCATAAACAGTTCCAGGCGCAGCATCTGTAATATACCTAACAGACCAGTTATTGGATGGAATTTCAGGGGTTGCAAAAAGCCTGATCTCATGCTCATTAGCATCAACAACTCTTTCAACAGCAATATAAATTGAATCTGAGCCTGATTCATTTGAAAATGCGCAAACCGGGAATTTATCATCAAAAAAACTGGAAATAGTTCCGGAGGTATGATTTACACCCCAATCGATTGACCTGAAATGATGCAGCTTTACAAAAACACCTGCATTAGTTTCTTCTCTTACTACTGAATGCATATATGTTTCATTTTGCCAGAACATTCCATCACTGCATGCTGAAGGGTAAACAAAACGGTTACCGGCAGCAGGAGTTGAAACAGTTGTAAAATATGAGGCGCTACCATTTCGTCTGAAAGAAGAGCATATCAGATAAGCATCATTTAGGTTTGAGTTCGCGCTCAGATTGGCGTATATGAGAATCCTTGTTGAATCTGCAATTGAATTATTTCTGCTTTCAACTAACATTGATATAGAACCAAAATAACCGGTAATTGACGATATATTTGCTACAGTCGCCCAGTTCACACCACCATTACTTGAACTGAATACCGTAATGTATCCGTTTAAACCCGCAATATTCCTTCTGTTTACAGCAAGATACATCCATCCATCTTCCCCCTGCTTCAGGTCAAGCTGTCTGTACCCTCCAAAATTTGCAACATCAGTATTTGAAACAAGAATATCTGTATTATACCAATCAGTATTAAACGGAGGAATATTGCCAGATGTAATTTCTATTCCCGGATCCCAGCTATTATTTATAACCGGTTTTGAAAGATATTTCTCTATATCCTTATTAAAAAGATTTTTCTGCGCATCATTACCCTGATCAACAGATTTATTGTATTGCTGTAATAATGTACCCGGGATATTTGAATTAACTGAATATCCTGAATATTGGTTTTCATTCCCTGACACTTTTCTGTTAGGATCAACGTTGAACATAGATTCAGGCGTAGCATCTGTTTGAGAAAATACGTTTATACCGCTTAAGATTAAAACTAAAAATAAAATGAATTTTTTCATGTTTTTTTTATTTTGGTTATTAAATGTTTTATTAATGTTGTTTGTTATTATCGTTTTTAATAATTTTCTTAGTGACCTTTTGATTCTTTGTTCTGATCTTTTTATTTTTTACTTTTTTGCTCCTTAACTTTTCTGAGCTGTATTCATTTTTAATTAAACTGTGAGATATAAAATCATCTCCTAAATCAATTATCAATTCGTAATAAGGAATATCAATAGTTTTTCTTTTTATTTTATTATTCACAAAACTAAACTACCCGGTTAAAAAAATATTTATACTGTAAATTTTTATTACTGCAAAGATATGAACACAGGTATATGCAAATCAAAGAATTCAATTCGTTTTAATAACCCCGCTAAATTATTATTTTGTGATATTAACTTTTGGGATCAGAATCAAATCATTAAAAATATGCAGGTTACAGCAAGTACGAAAAGATGAAAAGTAACTTTAGAATTCAATTTGGAAACTTAATTTAATTAGTAACCTTGTAAAATAAATCAGGAAATGGAGAAAATGCTGATTTTAAGCATATTTCCTATATTACCTTGAAATTCGGATGTATTAAAAGTAACTTTAAAACAACTAAATTATTCTGAATGGAAAAAAGTAAAGTAACGCAGCTTTTAAAGACTTTTTCAAAAAATGAGCTTAAAGGTTTTGGCGATTTCCTTGCTTCGCCGTACTTTAATACAAATACCAGGGTAATAAGGATATTTGAATATTTAAAGAAGTTTCATCCTGAATTTACCGGTAAGGGGCTGTTAAAGGAAATTATTTATAAAAAATTATTCTCCGGCAAACAGTATAATGAACAGGTAATGAAGAATCTAATTTCAGAACTTTTAAAGCTGGAAAAAGAATTTTTATCAATTGATTGTTACAGGAACAATTCATATGAATTGTCCTTAAACCTGGTCACACAATTAACTTCAAGAGAAGTTTCAGGATTATTTAACAAAGAAACCGAGATACTTGAGGAAACCGCACGAAAAAGCGAAACACTTTCTTCAGGTTTGCATTATGTATTATTCAGAATGGAAGACGCTAAATTCAAAAATAATTTGTATAACAACAGACAATCAGAGGCAACAGAAAGCATAATAAAATCAGGAGAGTATTTAACGATTTTTTTTCTGAAAAATATATTACGGCTTTCAGTAAATATCAATATAAACAAATTTTCATTTAATACTCAATCAGCAATAAACCTGACAGATAATCTGCTTGCAAACCTGAATATTGCGAAAGTTATAGAGTATATTGATAACAATGGAATAGAACATTCGCTTAACCTTAAACTAATGTACTATGCAATGATATGTAATATAGAAATTGATAATGACATACATTACAATACATATAAAGAATTGCTTTACAGTAATATTAAGAATTTAAAAAGGGAAGAAGCTCATAACCTACTTCATTTCCTGGAGTCAATTTGCGCGCAGAAGATAAATTCAGGCAGGAATGAATATTACAAAGATTTATTTGAGACATATGAACTTGAGCTGAAAAATAATGTGTATAATCCGCATGAAGATTCCCCGCTTACCACAATGAAATTCCGCAATATATATACAACAGCGATGAGAGTCGGTGAGCACGATTGGGCTGAAAGATTTATAAATAAGTATAAAAGTGAACTAAATAAAGAAAACCGACAAAGCATTGTTTCACTTGCGCTTGCGCAATTACACTTCAGCAAAAAAGATTATAACAAAACACTGGAATACCTTAACAAGGTTAAGACTGAGCAGGTATTTTACAAAGTTGATGTTAAAACTATAAGCCTGAAAGCATTTTATGAATTGGGTCATTATGAATCAGCAATATCACTGGGAGAGAGTTTTAAGAAATTGCTAAGTAGCAATAAGCTTATAACTGAGCAATACAGGGTCAGAAATATAAATTTCGTCAATATGGTAAATTCGATCATTAAAACGAGACTTGATAATGAAGAAAACAATTCAGAAAAATTACTTTCGAAGTTAAACGAATATGAATCAATAACCAATAAAAATTGGCTTATAGAAAAAATTAACGAGCTTAAATAAAAAACCTCTCTTTAAAAAGGAGGTTTTTAAAAAACAAAAAAGAATTATCTATTTCACCAACCATAGAAACAAGGTTTCTCCAATTGAGTCCGTTAATCAAAGGTAATTCCATTATTTTATCATTATCATCTTCTTTGTTTCAACAAACCCATCAGTTTCGAGTTTGTAGAAGTAAGCACCGCTTGAAAGGTTTGAACCGTTCCATGTAACTTCAAATGTGCCTGAGTTTAACTGCTGGTTTACTAATTCTTCAACAACCCTTCCTGAAGCATCATAAACTGAAAGTTTTACATTTCCGCTATTTGGAAGCCCAAATTTAATTTTTGTTTCGGGGTTAAAAGGGTTTGGATAGTTTTGCTCCAGTAAAAATTTCCCGGGAATTTCAGATGATACTGTTTCAATACCTATTGTTGAGATATTTGTTTTATACATTCCTCCGTAATATGTGCCTGCATATGAATAACCGGAATTATCAAAAGTAATTGTTGTGATCATCCTGTTAAAAATACCGCTTGAAACCTCAGTCCAATTACTTCCGTTATTGGTTGAGCGGTAAATGCCTGCTACATAAAATCCACCGGCAAAGATATGCCCTGCTGAATTTGACTTTAACGTGTAGTAATCATTATCCCCAAAACCAATATATTCCCAGTTAAGTCCGTTATTTGTTGACCTATATATTCCGTCTTGACCCAGTGAAACATCAAAATGCCCAAATATATTTCCATTTGGTGAAGTAGTTAATGAATGTACAACTGCATAAGGCAGGCTTTGAATCCAGTTTACGCCGTTATTTGTAGAACGATAGACTCCCCCTCCTGAAGAGCCTGAGAATAAAGTTCCTGATTGCGATATACATAAAGAATATATTGAACTCATAAAGTTAGGGTCAGGCATATCCCATGAAGCGCCATTGTTTGTTGAACGCCACACTCCGTATAAAGGATATGACCCCGAGGCAAAAAGATGTCCGTTCTGGTTACTTACAATATTATTAAATCTGAAAAAGGGACCCGCGAGCATAACCCAGTTATTGCCGCTGTTAGTGGAACGAAATAAACCTGAATCACTTTGTGCAAACAAGTAACCATTAGGTGATGCAAATATCAATTCACAACTTGAGCCTTTAAATCCATTATACAATCTTAACCATGTATTGCCATTATCTGATGATCGCATTAGCCCGTTATTTGCAAGACCTGCGTAAATATTATTAGTGGAAAACGCAATTGAAGTAACAGCATTACAATTAAAACCGTTTGCAGAACTTATCCAGTTAGTACCGTTATTAGTAGTTCTGTAAATGCCTTCACCAAAAACTGAGACAATAAATGTATTATTTGAAGTTATAAAAACTTCCGTGATCTTTTTATCATTAAATCCGATCTTATACCAGTTATTTCCATTATTTGTTGAGCGGAATACACCTGAATCTGATGCTGCCAGTATTTGGCTGTTATTAATAAATAAACGGTTAATTTTATTATTAGTTAAACCATTATTAACCAATAGCCAGTTTTCACCGGAATTTGTAGTTCTGTAAATACCGCGGCTGTAAGCTGCTGCAAAAACGTTTGCTCCAATAGAAACAATATTATCGGGATTAGCATTGGTTAGATTTGTAGTCAGCCAGTTTTCTGCATTATCGGTTGACCTGTAAACGGAAGTGTTGTTACCCGAGGCTATTCCGGCATACAATTCACCTGATTGAGTAAGACAAATTGCTGAGATCTGTGCCGGAACAGGCAGTCCATTGTTTTTCTGTATCCAGTTCAATCCATTATTTGTAGAAACAAATACTCCGCTTCCGCCTCCTGTACCGGCATAAATTCTTTTATTTTGGTCAATTACAATCGTAACAATAAATGCATTTGGAAAATTTGTATTTATCCAAGTCTCTCCATTATTAGTCGATCGATAAACACCATCGGTAAATGATGAGGCAAAAATATCGCCATCATTTGCAATTGCAAATGTCACCGTACCATCATCAAAAACAGGTCCGGGGAATCCATTTACTTTTTGCTGCCATGTAATGCCATTATCGGTAGAGCGGAACATACCACCTCCAAGAGAGCCCATAAACAGAACACCTGATGAATTACCTCTGATTTGAGATACAATGCCGCCTTGTGGTCCGTTCAATTGCTGCCATGAAAATTGCGCAAATAAAGTATTTGATAATATTAATATACAAAGCAAGGTGAATTTTTTCATAACATTAACTTAATTAAGTTTCTTAAAGTTTCGTTATACAAAATTAACAACAAAAAATAAAAAAAAGGACACTAATAATTAGTGTCCTTTTAAGAAATAACTATTTGTTTTACACTATTTTACCAAAATCATTTTCTTAGTTTCAACAAAACCTTCTGTTTCAAGCTTATAGAAGTATGCACCGCTCGAAAGGTTTGAACCATTCCATGTTACTTCAAATGTGCCTGAGTTTAACTGCTGGTTTACTAATTCTTCAACAACCCTTCCTGAAGCATCATAAACTGAAAGTTTTACATTTCCGCTTTTTGGAAGCCCGAATTTAATTTTTGTTTCCGGGTTAAACGGATTTGGGTAATTCTGGTTTATGTAAAAATCCTTTGGTACTATTGAATAAGGATCCACACCAAGTACAGAGCCTAAATCAAATGTCCAGCAACCTCTTCCATGAGTTGCAACAAGGATCAGCCCCGCTGACTGTTTATACTTCATATCATAAATTTCTACCGCAGGCAAGCCGCTGTTAAATGAGATCCAGCTAACACCTTCATCATTTGACTGGAACACACCCAGATCTGTGCCAACAAAAATTGTTCTGGGTGAAGCTGTTCTTAATATTACTGAATTAGCCGCAATGTTAGGCAAGTTACCTGTAATATTAACCCAGTTAACTCCGCCATTTGTTGTTTTTAATACATGCTGTCCTGTTGTGCCTCCAAGAGTTGCATAACATATATTATCATTGGCATTATCTGTAACAAAATCGCTTACATAAGGAAAACCTGTCTGTACTGACCAGTTTGCACCGTTATCTGTAGTTACCAGAATTCTTCCGTTTGATGTACCTATATATATTTTACCGGTATTTGTCCAGCTTATTCCAATTGCTGAAACACTGCCTCCAACTATTCCTGTTGTTGCGATCTGAGTCCAGCCACTGCCTGTTGAAGCTGTCTGCGCATTAGTTGTCTTCCAGATATCTGCTCTTCCAAAAATAATTGTGTTATGATCTCCGGGCGCCATTTCATATGGATTGTAAAACAGCCCGCCTGTCGAGCCGCTAGGTGTTATGTTTGAAAAACTTACACCCGAGTTAGCTGAACGCTGAATTGAACCGTTTACATATTGACCATAAACAAAATTAGTATTAACAGGATCGACTATAGTATATCCTCCGTCACCTGTTGTTCTCTGGTCCCAGTCAACACCACCGTTAGTTGATGTCATTTTATTGTTATCCTGTGTGCCGCCCTGTAATGATTGTGTATTGGTAATGTTATAATCCGCGCTTTGATACTGAAGTGTTGAAATATCACGATTTAAATCAACCCAGTTATTTCCGTTGTTCGTTGATTTATATATTCCCCCATCAGACATGCAATACAGATTTGTACCGTTATATGCCAGGCGGTGAATATCAGCATGTGTCATATTCTGTGAATTGGATGTTGACCAGGAACTTTTTTGTACAAGACCTGTACCGCCTGTTGTGGAAACATACAGATCAAGTCCGCCAACAATTACTATGTTAGGATCAGTAGAATGAATTGTAACTGCATTATCATACCAACCCTGTGAACCCAGATAGTTTGGCGATGTTGCCTGCGAAGTCCATGTAGTTCCACCATCAGTAGTTCTGAATAAACCTACCAGCGAACCGCCGGATGCCGCAACACTTGCAAATAATATCTGTGAATTACTCTTAGCCATATCAAGCTGAATTCGTCCCATACCGCCTGGCAAACCGCCGGCAAGTGTTATCCATGTATTTCCGCCATCAGTTGATTTTCTCACTAGCCCTGCATTTGTTCCGCCTGTAGTAATATAAATTGTTTGCGTATTAGTTGGGTCTATGAATAGGCAGTTAGCATTTGTACCACTGTTTGTATTCGTCCAGTTAGCGCCCGCATTGGTAGATTTAAAAACTCCAAGGTTTCCCGCAAAATACACTACACTCGAATTAGTTGGATCTATTGCCATTTGCGAACAGCGTATGCCAACAAGACTTGAAGCAGCTACCTGTACCCAGCTTAAACCACCATTTTGTGATTTGTAGATACCATCGCCGTACTGGCTATCACCGGAGTAATTTAACTCCCCGGTACCCAAATATAAAATGTTAGTATTTGATTGGTCTACCACTATATCTCCGCATGCCAGTGTGGGAAGATTATCAGTCAACGGGATCCAGTTAACACCACCGTTTAGTGTTTTCCATACTCCGCCCTGCGCCGCAGCTATATACATAACATTTGGCTGACCGTTTACAAAAGCAACTGAGTTTGTTCTTCCGGCAATAAAATTATTACCCGTTCTTGAATAGAACATACCTTTAGGATTTGCCGTAAGCCAGTTAACAGAACTGGTGTAGCTATTGGGAATATCTTTATCTTTAACAATGGTTTCTTTATGCCTTAGGGCAATCTCATATGAGTTAGGTGTATATGTTTTATCGGGTCCACCTGACCTGCGAACATGGGTAAACATCTCGCGTTCACGAATACTTTCAGGGGTTTCATTTTCTTCACTTTCCTGTGTGAACGAAACCGCAGGAAATAAAGAAACTAATAATAAAATAAATAATAATTTTTTCATTTGTGATATATAGTTTTAAATGGAATTAATTCACAAATATATTAAAAAATGTGTTAAAAAAATTGGTATTATAGTAAGAGATAGGGTTAGTTGATTTACATCATATATCAGCTTCAAAAAGCTTTTCTTTTGAAGTTTCGCCTTTTAAGAGAGAAATTCTGGATTTGGCAATTTTCAGTTCTTTTGAAAGCAATTCTATAACACGCAGGTTTGCTTTGCCTTTTTCAGGCGGAACTGATACTTTCACTTCAAAACTGCCATTACAGAGCTTTTTTATCGAATTTTCACGGAAATTAGGCTTAACTTTGACTGTTATTTTCAATTTGAAATTATAATACTATATATATAGTTATTAATATAGATAAATTTATTTTATTTTTACTCAAATATAAATCCATTTAACTTAATACAATGAAAACCAAATTAACATCTTTTATAGCCATTTTAACAGCAGTTTTTGTAATTGGATGCGGGAAGTCAGATAACAAGACAACTACCGAGAACAAATCAGAAAATAACCAGACAAAAACCGAACAAAAGAGTGATAACAAAACACTAGGGGTTTCTGCAACTGATAAATCAGTTGAGATACAGACTTCCGGAATGACGTGTACGGGCTGCGAGAATACGATAAAAAGCAAAGTAAAAAAAGTGGATGGCGTAAAAGAAGTAATGGCTGATTTTAAGACTAGTGTTGTAAAAGCATCATATGATCCCGCTAAAACAAATCCGGATGCAATTAAAGAAGCGATCACTTCAGCGGGATATAAAGTTGAAGGTGTAAAGTAGAATCAGTTAAAGGTTTAAAAGTCTGAAGGTTTTTTGAGCAAAGAGGCGGATCAAAAGTCCGCCTTTTATGCTTAATGATTATAAACAATCAATTACTTTACTAAAACCATTCTTTTTGTATTAGTATAATTGTCTGCAGTTATTTTATAAAAATATATTCCACTCGATAAATGAGAAGCGTTGAAATCGAAGTTATAGGTACCGGCATTAAGCTCTTCATTTACGAGCTGAGCTACTTCCCTGCCTGAAATATCATACACTTTCAAAGTAACCAATCCTGTTTTAGCTACTGCGAATTTAATGTTTGTAACAGGGTTAAACGGATTGGGATAATTTTGTTTCAGAGAAAACTTATCAGGAGCTATAGAGCTTACATTAATAATTCCAATCGTGATGCCTGTTATCATCCGCAGTGAACGGGCAGCGTAATCAGAAACATATAAAGTATCACCTGTAACCGATCTGACAATGCCGTTTGGAGAGCTGAATGTTGAGCTTAGCGCCGGTCCGTTTAACTGTCCGGCAGCGCCGGTGCCTGCAATAGTTACAGTATCGCCATTTAACGAAGTTTTATATATTTTGTTAGTCTGGAAACCTGTTGAATATATTTCATCATCAACAATTTCAATAAAACCAAGCTGACCAGGAAGATCTGTAATAAGTGTAAACACACCCGAAGAGGTATCGACTGAAAATATTTTACCGTCATTAAAATTACCTATAATAAGCTTGCCATTAGATGTGTACCTGAGCCCTATAGGTCCGTTCAATCCATTCCCGGAATAAAGTAAAGAATATGTACCGTTTGTATCAACTAAATTTATCTTACTTGGAGAGTATGTGGCGACAAGCATTTTACCGTCACTTCTGAATAAAATTGAAGATGCATTAACCATTGAAGGAACGAAAGGAAATACTGTTCCTGCCGGAGAAACTTTATCGATCCTGTTACCAACAGCGCTGGGAACGTAAAGATATCCATCGGGTCCGAATGCCGTACCGTTGGGTGAATTAAACCCTGAAGCAAAAATTGAAGTGGTTCCCGAGGGAGTTATTTTGGTAACAGTTGTCCCGCTGTATCTTGAAGCATAAATATTGCCATCAGGTCCAAGTGTTAAACAATCGTCAAAAGTTGAAGGTCCGGGTACAAGAGTACTCACGGTTTGAGAGTTAAGCTGGAATGCAAAAACTAAAAACAAAAAAAGAGGGCTTAAGAAGTATTTTATTTTCATTAATAATATTTGGTTATTTAATAATATTTGGTTAATTGATATTTGATACTTGATATTTACTTGCCTGTAAGAATAGTTTTTATCTCATTCATATTTTTTACAAGAATTTCGCGTTCATTTTTGGTCAGCCTTTCATGCAGAACCTTCAACCTTGAATTCACTTCATTTTCCAGCAAATTGAGTTCTGATCTGCCTTTTTCTGTAAGTATTATAAAAATATTTCTTGCATCTTCCACTGAACGTTTTTTAAATATCAATTTATCTTTTTTCAGAGCTTTCAGTATTCTGTTTAAGTAACTTTTATCAATGTTCAGCACTTTAACAATATCCCTGGCACAGCAGTTTGGGATATTATTTATTTCGAACAAAACCCTGAAAGATGGCAGTGTAAATTTAAGGTTTACTACCCTATTATTCATTGAGCCGAGGAAAACTCTGTAAAACCTGTTAAATTCCCTGATTTTTTTAATAAATGTATTTTTCATAATTCAAATATAATACAATTCGTGGACTTTGTCAACCATTATTCTTTACGGTAAAAAAAGCGGATATTTCTATCCGCCTGGAGTTATTCAATTAACATATAACATCAAAACTTAAGCCTCAGCGGGAGTTTATGCCTTAGCCGGCGCTTCTTCGCCTGAAATTGGCTTTACTTCAGCTTTTTTCTTCCAGAACATGAACCTAAAGTTGTTGAAAGCTAAAAACATAGCAGGCACTACAACTAAAGTTAGGAATGTAGCAACGCTCAGCCCGAAAATAATCGCAATACCCATTGGCCTCCAGAATGCAGTATTCTGCCCGCCAATCACCCAGCTGAGGGTCCTCCAGTCAAAATCAACGCCTGTAGTTAACGGTACAAGTCCTAGTATAGTAGCTGCAGCGGTTAAAAATATGGGTCTAAGCCTTATTATACCTGCCTGGATCACGGATTCCTCTTTCGTCAATCCCCGCTTTTCAAGCTCTTTCTGGAAATCAAGCAGAACAATTGCATTCCTGACCACAATACCGCCAAGCGAAATTACGCCAATACCTGTCATTATAATTCCAAACGGTGTTTGTGTTATCATGAGCCCTATTAATACTCCAATTAAGGAAAGCAATACTGTTGTCATAATGATAATAGGTGTCTTAATCGAGTTAAACTCAATTACTATAAAGAAAAATATCAGAAATATTGAAAGTATGAATGACTGCCCCAGGAATGCCTGTGACTCCTGCTGGTCTTCCTGCTCTCCGGTATAAACAATTAAGTATCCTTCAGGTAACTTAAATTTTTTAAGTTTTGCCTGGACGTCCGCTAACACCTCGTTGCCAAGTCTTCCCTGGGCATTAGCTGAAATAATAACTACCCTTGATAGATCCTTCCTGTTTATTGCCGATACGCCTCCGCCAAACTCAATTTTAGCAACCGAGCTTAACGGGATCTGATGTCCGTCTCTATCTGAAATGTACAGGTTCTCTATTTTTGATATATCATTTCTTTGTGAGCTATCCAGCCTTACAGTAATATCATATTCTTCTTTTCCTACCCTGTATTTGCTGGCAACATTTCCATTAATAGCATTCCTTATTGTAAGCGCAATGGAAGCAGTATTAAGCTTATAAAGCGCAGCTTTTTCTCTGTTCACAGTGATCCTTATCTCAGGTTTTGCCGCGTCATAATTATCCTTTATATCTGCAATCCCCTCAATATCTTTTATCTCTCTTTTTATCTGGTCAGAAAGCTCTCCAAGCTTATTGAAGTCATCGCCTGAAATTTCAATATTAACCGGCGGTCCTGTAGGGGGTCCCCCGGACTGCTTAACGAGCCTTATATCTGCTGTTGATATACCGGTTATCGCTTCCCTTATCTTATCAATAGTTATAAATGAACTTTCTTCCCTTTCAAGTTTATCCTTGAAATTCAAAGTAATAGTAGAAACATTTGTTTTATTTCCGCCGCCAAAATCACCGATCTCACTTCCAACATTTGATACATAATAATCAAGGTCGTTATACCCCTTCAATCTTTCCTCGATCTGCGCGGTAATCTCGTTAGTTTTCTGCACACTCGAGCCCTGCGGCAGTGTAACATAAATATATGCCTGCTGCGGTTCTACCTGGGGGAAGAACTCAATACCTTTGTTTAAAGCACCATAAACCACAAACACGGCTATCAAGAGCGCAAACGTACCGCCGATTGTAAGCATTTTATTTCTTACAGCAAACCTGAGAACGGTTTCATAGTTTCTTATAACTTTTTCAAAAAGCCTGTCAAACCAAAAATGCGCAATTACAAAAGGATTTCGTTTCATCTTCAACTGGCGTTCTCTATCACGTTTAAAGTTGATAAACTTTGAAGCAAGCACTGGACTTATTACAAGCGCTACAAATAGCGATGAGAATAAACACACAATTAATGTTATCGGAAGATATTTCATAAATCCGCCAACAACACCCGGAAAAAATAATAAAGGAAAGAAAGAAGCTATAATTGTAAGCGTAGCAATAAACACTGGCATTTGCACTTCCCTAGGACCTTCAATTGCCGCATCGTACGGAGTCCACCCTTCTTTTTCCTGCAGGCGGTAAATATTTTCTGTCACAACAATAGCATCATCCACAATTATGCCCAGCACAAGTATTAATCCAAAAAGCACTACAATATTCAGAGTAACGCCCATGGTGCTGAGAACAATAAATGAGATAAGAAACGAAAACGGTATTGAAAGCGAAACGAAGAATGCGTTTTTAAATCCCATTGAAAGAAGCAAAATTGTGACAACAAGAACTACACCAGTTATAATACCATTTTCAAGCTCATGAACGGTGTTACGTATACTTTTAGACTCATCGCCTGTAAAGCTGTATTTTAAGCCTGGCGGGAATTCATGTTCCTCTTCCTTCATTAATTCCTTGACCTTATCTGCGATGTTCACGATATTTTCACCGCTGCGTTTTTTTATGACAAGCGTAACGGCTTCTATTCCGTTTTCACGCGCATAGGTCGTCCTGTCTTTAAACCCGTCAACAACCACGGCAACATCTCTTAGATAAATTGGCGCTCCTGCCTGGGTTTTAACCACTATATCGTTTAATAATGCGGGATTTTCTATCTCACCCGGGACTCTGACCAAAAAGCTTGAGCTTCCTGCATCAACAGTTCCGCCCGGAATATTAAGGTTTTCACTGCTTACAGCGTTTGTCAGATCACTTAGGGCAAGGTTATAATATTTCAGTTTGTTCGCATCGGCGTTGATCTTAATTTCTCTTTCAAGCCCGCCTGATACATCGACTGAAAGCACACCTGGTATAGCTTCGATCTTATCGGATAAATTATCCCCAATATCTTTCAGCTTTGAAAGCCCGAAACTTCCCGTAAGATTCACGTATAACATGGGAAGCTCGGAAAAGTTAATTTCGTTTACAATAGGCTCCTCAATATCCGCCGGCATTTTTGTTTTTGCTGTAGAAACCTTATCCCTCACTTTTTGCAAAGCATCTTCAATCTTTACATCGGGATTAAACTCAATGCTTACATTAGAAAAACTTTCCTGGGAAACAGAAGTAATTTTCTTTATGTCTTTTATACCTTTCACTTCAGATTCAATTTTCTGTGTTACAAGGTTTTCTATATCAGCAGGTGATACACCTATGTATGGAGTTGTAACGAATATGAAAGGAATGGTAATAGAAGGCGCTGACTCTCTTGGCATAGAAATATAAGACATTGCGCCGAACAGGACTATTATCACCATCAGTATGTAAACTGTAACCTTATTTTTTATAGCAATTTTTGCAATATTCATGGCTTAGTTCTCCTCGGGAAATTAGTTTAACACCTGTACTTTATCATTATCGGCAAGCTGCTGGAAACCTTCGTATATCAGCTTTTCACCCGGGTTTAGCCCCGAGGAAATCATCACATTATTTCCTTCTCTTCCGCTAATAGAGATCATTTTCTTTTTTGCTATATCACCTTCAAGCACAAAAACATATTTATTATTTTCGCCGAAGTCAACAACATAATCCTGCGGCAATACAACTGCGTTATTAACTGTAGCCTGTGTAACTTCTACGTTTGCGCTCATTTCAGGCTTTAGCAGCTTATCCCTGTTTGAAATAATTACCTCAATTTCAAGTGTCCGGTTAGCCGCAGAAAGGCTCGGCGCTATATAAGTGATCTTTCCTGAAAATTCAACACCGGGCAATACATCAACAGTTACCCTTACCTGCTGTCCCATTTTTATTTGTCCAATAAACTGCTCAGGGATACCTGCTGATATTTTTACACTCGATATATCTATGATGTTTACTATTGGTGAGCCCGGCGCTGTCATTTCGCCGCGGTTCATATATTTTTCGTTTACATACCCGCTAATAGGTGAACGTACAAAACCGGTCTTTAGCCGGGTTTTAAGAATATCCTGGCCTCTTACTGCGGATTCATACTGCCACTTAGCGGTTAAATACTGAATTTCAGTGGTAGCGTTATCTTCGTAAAGCTGTTTTTGCTTTTCATAGTTCAGGCGGGCGAGCTCGATCTGCGCTTCGGTCTGTTCAATTGAAGCAAGCTCAACATCTTTTTTTATCCTTGCTATAATTTCACCTCTGCCTACATAGCTGCCTTTATCTTTGTTCAGATATGTGATGAGCCCGCCTTCTTCAGATGAAACTTTAGCTGTAGCCATGGGCTTAACAATTCCAACAACACTAAGATTTTCTGAAAACGAAGATGTCTTCACTTCCATTATTTTTACAATGGGCAGTTTTTGCTTATCTACTGCAGGTTCTTCCTTTGATTTTTCTTCACCTTTTCCGCAGCCGGCTAAAGCAAAAATGGCAAACAGTGTGAATAAAACGCCGGGTAAAACAATTCTTAATTTAGTCATGGATAGTATATTTAAAAAATTCTCTTTTTTAGTATTTGTTATTTTTCCAAAAGTTGTTCCAGCTCACTTCTTGCGTTCAGGTAATCATATATCGCCTGGATATATGCAAGCTTAACCTGGCTTAAGGCAAGCTCGGCATCAACAACATCTATCTGATTTAATACACCGCTTTTGTAGCTTATGTTTGCAAGATCATAACCGCGCTGGGCAGTATTTACAAGTGATTCCTGTGATTGTATCCTGTTCTTAGCGTCTTCTATCTTAAGGAATACACTTTCTGTCTGTGTCTTTAAAAGCTCTTTTGTCTTTATTATCTGCTCTTCTGATTTTCTTACTTCAACCTTTGACTGATCTTCTTTGAAGCCGTTCCTGAATAGGTTTAAATTCCAGCTCATACCTATCCCTGCTACAATTGAATTAAAGAACCTGTAACCTGTCAGTGATCTGCCGTCATTTTCATTTGCCTGAGATTGCCATTGACCGAAGACATAGAATTTAGGAAGGTAGTTTGCATAATCAACATCAACAAGCTGTTCATTTATTTTCTTACTCAGCTTTAGCTGTCTTATAGCCACATTGTTATTTGATATTTTCTTAATCAGGTCACCCATAGTGCCCCAAACTTCAGTGCTGTCATAACTTAAGCTGCCTGAAACATCAATTGCGGTTTCATCTTTTAAGCCAATATTATTCTTAAGAAATTTCTTTGCTATTTCAAGATTATTCCGGGATTGTGAAAGCTGCGGTTTTAGAGTTTCAACTTTAACTTTTGCCCTTATGTAATCATATTCAAGCGCAACACCTGCTTTATAGCGGGCTTCGACTACCCTTAAATTTTCCTGGGCATTATCAATGCTCTGCTGATTAAGCTTAATTACTTCTTTTAAAAGCAGAACGTTAAAGAATGATTTCTTGACATCAGTCTTAATTTTTACTTCAACGCTTTTAACATTTTCTTCCTGTATCCTGGAATAATATTCCGCAATCCTGATACCCGTAAATACAGGTGTACCTAAAAAAGGAATAGGCTCGGAGACGTCAAGTGTAGTTGTTACACTATTATCCGAGCCTATCTCGAATGTCTGCCCGGAAAACGTTATTGTTTGTTTCCTGAACGACCTTACGTATCTTGAATTTAAAGTCAGCGTTGGGACCAGGTTCTCACTGTATACTTCTGAAACCTGCTTATCCGCTTTAAGCTGATCCAGTTTGGCGATTACAAAATCTGAATTATTCCTTTTGGCAAGATTAATTGCATCGTAGAGTGAAAGTACCCTTACACTCTGCCCGTAAGATGCTGTGATAGCTGCAAAAAGGATCAAGGCGGCGATTATTTTATTCATATTTAAATTTGTAATATTAACTGATGCAATATATTATATCGAACAATTTTAGTTCAGCTTTTTTTTACTAATACTATATGTCTACAAAAAGCTTTTTTGTATTTGAAAATTTTTCTTTACCTATATCTGTCAAGAAACCATTGAAAAATATTTCAGCGGTAATTCTCATAGCTTCATGGAAGGAATATTTACTGTTAAGCACAAAATCAGCATGAGTAACGGCTTCCATAGCTCCGTTTAAAGCAGTAATTATAATATCAACGGGAATGTGCTCAACTACTTTTTCTTTTTTACCCTGCTCAAGTAATTTTGACATTATCTTTGTAACTTTTTCCTTTCGAACAATATCAAATTCTTTCCTCAAATGCGGCGCGTGAATTTCGAGGTCACGGAACCATGTGGGTGAGCAGTTCATTGACATGCTTTTCTGCTTATGGATTATCTTGAGGAATTTTGTTATCGCATCATCACCTGAGTCGGCAACTTCATCCAGGAAATCTTTCATAAGCGCCATTCTCATTTGGCAAACTTCCCCGAGAAGTTCTTCCTTTGAATCAAAATGCTTGTAAATGGTTTTCTTGCTCATCTGAAGGTCTTTGGCAATTTCATCCATTGTGGTTTTGTAAAAGCCTTCAGTGATAAACTTAGCGTGCGTGAAATATAAAATTTTATCTTTTTCCGAAACTTCTGCCATTCTACTCTAATTTATACATATTGGAAACTATTTTCGTTTCTTAAGTTTCCAAAATAATTAACGGAAACTTATTTGTCAAGTGTTAAATTATTATTCTTAAAATTTACTTAAAATTAGCATATATTTGTAAATAAATGGAAACCCGAGAGATAGGATTAAAGAAAAAAGCAGCGACAATTTCGCTGCTTATTGGATTTTTAATGTTCTTCGGCAAAATTGGCGCTTATTTTCTGACGGGTTCTGCCGCAGTACTTTCCGATGCTCTTGAATCAGTTGTACATATTGTTGCAACATCATTTGCATTTTACAGCCTGCATCTATCAACCAAACCTGCCGATAAAGAGCACCCATACGGACACGGTAAAATCGAATTTTTCTCAGCCGGTTTTGAAGGAGCAATGATCATAATTGCCGCATTTTCAATTATTGCATATGCTATTAGGGATATAGTTTACCAGAGAGAAATTTCTTCGCTTGATATTGGCGCAGGTATAATCACCGCAGCAAGTGTAACTAATTTACTGCTTGGGCTATACCTGATAAGAACGGGAAGGAAAACCAAGAGCATTATTTTGATAGCTGACGGTAAACATGTAATGACTGACTCCATAACAAGTTTTGGCGCGGTTGCCGCTTTAGTACTTGTATTAATAACAGGAATAAAATTATTTGATCCTATAGTTGCGATAATTCTTGCTGTTAACATTTTATGGACAGGTAAAAATTTGGTACGTGAATCAATTGGCGGGCTGATGAATGAAACTGATGATAAAATTATTAATTCAATTGCAGAAGGACTTGAGGGAGAAAGAAAAAGCTACCCTGACTGGATTGACGTTCACCGCCTGAGATATTGGAAATCAGGAGATAAATATATGGTGGATTTTCATTTGATAGTTCCTTACTACAAATCAGTTAGCGAAAGCCACCATACTGTTGATATGGTGGAGCGCGAGGTAATAAATGCATTGAAAACAAAGAAGGTTGAATCACTCATACACTTAGACCCATGCAATCCGCGCTGCTGTTATATTTGCAGTATGCCTGAGTGTCCGGTTCGTAAAGAGCCAACAACAAAATACATCAAGTGGGAAGGTAAGACCATAACCGAGCTGCCCGCTTATGATATTGATGAGATCATTTCATAATTATCATTTTCTTTACATCCACAAACTGCCCTGCTGATAATTTATAAAAATACACACCGCTGGGCAGATCTGCTGCATTAAAATCAACTTCATATACTCCGGGTTTCAGATTCTCATTTACAAGTGTTCGTATTTCTCTGCCTAAGATATCGTAAATAAATAATTTTGTTAACACACCCCGTCCTTCAGACACCCCTCTCGAGAGGGGAATTTCAAATTTAATCTTTGTAGAAGGATTGAATGGGTTAGGATAATTTTGATGAAGTGAAAATTGTTCAGGGATTAATGTACCTAAAGTTAAAATTGGAGTAATACCGCCTGTAGTTGTTTTTAATATTACATTACCAACAGCCCAGCCGGTAAAAGAATTCCGGAAATATAATTTTGTTACAAAAGGTATGTTTCCTGTTTGAGGCTGCCAAGAAATACCACCGGTAAAACTGCGAAAGATCCCGGTTTGTCCGCTAGTAACCACAGCAATAATCCATCCATTAAGTGAATCGACAAAATTTACTGATAAAACTTCTTCAAGATAATTTATTGTTTGAATATTCCAGTTTACACCTCCGTTTGTTGTCCTTGAGACTACTCCCCATTGCGGGTCGTTATAGTAACCTGCAGCCCAACCAGAATTCTGGTTTATAAAATGAACAGAATTGTAACCTGTCCATTGGTGTATATCAACGATCCAATTATTACCACCGTTGGTTGTTCTTACAATACTTCCTGATTCTCCCCCGCCTGCAATCCAGCCATATTGAGAATTCAAAAAATGAATATCATTTACTTCACTACCAAGCCCAGGCCTGATAACCCAGTTATTTCCACTATTTGTAGTTCGGTAAACCTGGTCAAACCAGCCAATTGCCCACCCCGTTGAATCATTATTAAATATAATATCATTAAGTTCCCAGAAACCTTCATGCATTTGAAGTATCCAATTAACACCTGAATTAGTCGATTTATAAATTGCAGCTTCACCTAATGTTGATTCTTCTCCGCATGCCCAGCCGGTTGCTTCATTTTTAAAATAAATTGATCTGATCCTTGAAGAATTTATTGTAGAAATTATATTCCAATTATTACCTGAATTATTAGTTTTGAGAATTATGCTGCTGTTATTATTAAATCCGGATACATATGCTGTATCTATATTAATAAATTGCATTCCGCTGAAAAAATAACCATTCAATATGTATTGTTGATACCACCCGTTTTGCGATTGTAGATTAGGTGAAGAAAATAGAAATATTATAATTAAGAAAGAGAATCTCATTGTTACCTCCAAACCTAAATTAATACAATATTTAAGAATTTGCAATCAGAAATCTATAGTCATACCCTTTTTACGCAATTATCCTTATTTTTGTAGAACATTTCTGAATTATATCAGTGAAATATATCTTAGCAATTGATTCCGGCGCTACAAAAAGCGAAGTTTTGTTATACCCGCTTGAGGGGAAAGGCAACAACCCCCTTAATCCCCCTTTGTTAAGTGGGAAAAAGCCATTCATAAATCTTAACCTGTTGGGATTTGATGAATCAGTTAAACGCTTAAAAAGTATTGTTAATGATGCTTCAAAAAAGGTCGGTAAAGTAAATATTGTAGCTGTATCTGCGGGTATATCAGGGGCAAGGTATAATAGCGACAGGAAGAAAATCTCATCAGCTCTCTGGAAGGCAACAGGAATAAAAAATATTTTCATACTACCTGATACTGAAATTGCACTCGCAGCAGCATTTGAGCAGGATGAGAAGAATTGCGGTATATTGATAGCAGGGACAGGCTCAATACTCTATTATAGAGCAAGTGACGGGAAGATAAACCGGATTGGCGGCTGGGGCAGGCATATTGGTGATGAGGGCAGTGGTCACTGGATAGCAAGAGAGGCTCTTTACAAAGTAACAAAACATTATGATGGCAGACATAAAGCTGAAATGCTCTCAAGGGTAATAAAAAAAGAATTCGGGATTGATCAAGGTAATATCATAAAGCACGTATATCATAAAGGATTTGAAATATCAAAATTAACTAAACATGTCTTCAGGTGCGCTGAGCGAGGCGATAATGTTTGTAAGGAAATTATTAATAGCGCCGCAGATAATCTTTTAACGCATTTTATTCCGTTAAAGAAACAAAAGTACAGAATTGCAATGATGGGCTCTTTACTTACAGAAGAAAAGTTACTTGCTGTAGAGCT
>JANPBV010000190.1:0-5547 GCA_031430615.1 Ignavibacteria bacterium
ACAAATGGCGGCACAACATGGATAAATGAAAGAATAAGCGCATCACCGTTTACACCGACATCCGGTACATTTTTTGGTGATTACAATAATATAACCGCGCATAACGGAATTGTAAGACCAATCTGGATTAGACTTAACAGCGGTTCTTTAAGTGTATGGACAGCTATTATTAATTTCCCTGTTGGGATAGAGCAAACATCAGCAGAAATTCCGGCGGCTTATAACTTAAAGCAAAACTATCCAAATCCGTTTAACCCAATGACAAGAATAGATTTTGATATTCCTTCAGTAAACGGAAACTGGCAGGATGTATCCATCAGGGTTTATGATATTCTTGGCAATGAAACGGCAGTAATTGTAAACGGTAAACTCTCACCCGGTTCATATAAATATGAGTGGGATGCTTCAAGTTATCCTACAGGTGTATATTTTTATAAATTAGTTACAAAAGACTTTACACAAACGAGAAAAATGATGTTGATAAAGTAATGTAATTACTTTTGAAACCTTGTTTCTAAGGCTACTGAAATAGCGATAGCTATTTTATTAGAAATCCCGATTTATCGGGAATATTAACAAAATTATGTATTCACTTTTTATACCAGCCCTAAGGAGGGCTCTCAAAATAAATGACCAAAACACTTATCATAATATTTATGATCCTGCCCTCGGTATTATTTTCGCAGTTTAAAAATATTAAGATTAATACTATTAACAACAACCCTGAAGAAGTTTCTATTGCGATAAATCCAAAACATCCAAATAACATTATTGCGGGCGCTAATATAAATAATTATTATTATTCGTTTGATGGTGGTGCTACATGGGTTAATAAAGAAATTTCTTCAAAAACCAATGGTGTATGGGGTGACCCGGTACTGATATTTGACGCAAGTGGTTCAGCATATTTCTTTCATCTCTCACGACCTTCCAAAGGCGAGTGGATAGATAGGATCGTATGCCAAAAATCAACTGACGGCGGAATGACATATGATGACAACGGTTCTTATATGGGCTTAAACCCGCCTAAAAAGCAGGATAAACCATGGGCTTGTGTTGATTTCACCGAAAGCATTTGGAAAAATAACATATACGTTACATGGACACAATTTGACGCATACGACAGCAAAGATCCAAAAGACAGTTCAAATATTATGTTCTCTCTCAGCTCTGATGCCGGTAATAGCTGGAGCAGCGCGTTAAAGATCAACCGGTTTTCAGGCGATTGCATTGATTCATCAAATACAACCGAAGGCGCAGTTCCATGCATCGGACCCAATGGTGAAATATTTGTCGGATGGTCAGCCCATGATACACTTTATTTTGATAGATCAACAGATGGCGGCGCCTCGTGGCTGGATTATGATATTGTAGCCGGTACACAATATGGCGGCTGGGTCTATGATATAGATGGGGTATTCCGCTGTAATGGACTGCCTATAACAAATTGCGATTTAAGTAATTCACCTTATAAAGGAAATATTTATATTAATTTTTCTGACCCCAGAAATGGCGTGAATGATGCAGATGTATTTATTATTAAGTCATCTGATGGCGGTAACTCATGGAGCGATGCTATCCGCGTAAATGATGACCCGGTGGGCAATGGTAAGCAGCAGTTTATGAGCTGGATGTCAGTTGACCGTGTTACAGGAGCCATCAATATCATATATTACGATAGAAGAGAGTACAGCGATGCCAGAACTGATGTATATCTTGCAAGATCAACTGATGGCGGCACTACATTTCTTAATATGAAAATTTCCGAAGCGCCATTCACCCCGGTTAAAAGTGTATTTTTTGGTGATTATATTGCGGTTGATGCTTACAATGATTTTACAGCATGCTCGTGGCAAAGAATGGATTCAGGAAAATTAAGCGTAATTTATACAGGTAAAAAATTTTAAATTAAATAATGGCAGAATTATTCAACGAAGACAAGGGATACACAGTTACAGCGAGGAAGTGGCGTCCGCGTAATTTTGATGATGTAACCTCACAGGAGTTCATCACAAAAACGCTGAGGAACGCAATTAAACATAACAGAATATCTCATGCCTACCTGTTTTCGGGTCCAAGGGGTGTTGGTAAAACTACAGTTGCAAGGTTACTGGCAAAATCACTGAATTGTACCGATAGAAAACCAAACGGCGAGCCGTGCAACAACTGCGATAGCTGCAGGGAAATTATTAATGATAACAGGAATCACCCTGATGTATTTGAAATTGACGGCGCATCAAACAGGAATATCGAAGACGTGCGTGAGCTTAAAGAAAAAGTCAAGTATGGTCCGGTACGCTCAAAGTACAAAATTTTTATTATTGATGAAGTCCACATGTTAACAGGCGCTTCCTTCAATGCGCTGTTAAAGACACTTGAAGAACCGCCGCCATATGTCGTATTCATTTTCGCGACAACATCCCCTGAGAAAGTACCACTGACAATCTTAGGCAGATGCCAGAAATTTGATTTCAAAAGATTGACGATTGAAGAAATTTCGGCTAGGCTAACTTATATAGCTGAAAAAGAAAAGATAAAGGCAGATACAGAGTCATTATTTTTTATATCGAAAAAAGGTGATGGCTCAATGCGTGATGCGCAGGGATTATTTGATATGTCGGCGGCATACTGCGATAACGATATTACGTTTGAAAAGCTGAAATCATTCTTTAACCTTGCGCAAAGTGATGTATATTTTGATATATCGGATTTTGTCAAAAATAAAGATGCCAAAGGACTGCTGAATTATTTTGATAGCCTGATGGATAAAGGCTATGATATGCAGATATTCCTTGATGGACTTACCGAGCATTACAGGAATTTATTGATATCATGCTCAACAGGCTCAGCGGAGTTAATTATAGAATCAGAAGCCGTTAAGCAAAAATACACTGAAAATATCCCAAAATTCACACAGCTTGAAATTATTAATTCGCTTAAACTGATATTACAGACTGAATACACGTTCAAGTATTCCTCAAATCAGAGGACATTGATAGAAGCGCTGTTAGTTGAGCTGATTAAATTCACCGATACCCGTGAAATTTCACAGATACTCGAGGAGCTTAAGGAATTAAGATCCGGCAGCAATACATCAGGCAGTACGTTCACTCAAAAGTCATCCGGCGCCAGCGGGGCATCACTTAAACCGGTAGCGGAATCAACAATTAAGGTGAATTATAAACAAGCGAACCCTGTATCAGAATTAAATCAAACTGTTAAGAATGAAGAAACCGCTTCAACCCCAATAAAAGCTGAAGAAACCGAGGCTGTTGATCTATCCGCTGTTGATGGTGACTTAAACACCCATTGGATAACAATTAAAGACCAGATAAAATCCGAAAGGAAATGGGTTTACAGTATAATTAAAGATACTACATTTGAGCAGGATAATGAGAGTAACCTGCTTATCAGGGTTGATGATACATCGTATGAGCTTGTTGACGGCTATATAGATTACCTTGCAGGGAAAATATCTAAATATTTCGGTGAATCGCTTTCAATTGGAATAGTGAAAAGCTCGGAATTTATTTCAAGCGCAACAAACACAATTTATAATGATGCCTCAGGTAGCTCTGCTGAAGATAAACCGGATAATTTTGATAAGATAAGATCAATCCTTATTAAAGATTTTCACGCAAAAGAGATCACCCAAAAAGAAGCGAACTGATGAGTAAGTGTGAGACCTTTAGGAAAGTAAAAACACTACCTTTAAAAAGCAATTTTCTTGCAATTGAAAAGGAATTTTCCTCTTACGATAATTCTAAAGTAGTGATACTATCCGCCCCATATGAAAAGACCACATCATACGGCAAAGGAACCGCAAAGGGTCCGGGGGCAATACTTAATGCATCGCATTACGTTGAGTTCTTTGATGAGGAAACGGCTAAAGAGGTTTGCTTTGATGTTGGTATAGCGGCAATTGAACCAATGAAGTTTGGAAAACTCTCAGGTAAAAAAGCCATTGACCTTATTTACAAAAATGTAGATGAGCATATTAAGAATGGGAAGTTTGTAATAACATTAGGCGGTGAGCATTCAATTTCCACAGCGCCAATTAAAGCACATTTTGATAATTACAAAGACCTAACAATACTGCATTTTGACGCGCACTCTGACCTTAGGCAGGAATACGAAGGCTCTAAATACTCACACGCATCATTTGCGGCGAGGGTTGCGGAATTTACAACAGGTATCACACAGGTTGGTATAAGGGCGCAGTGTAAAGATGAATATGAATTCATTAAAGCAAAGGGTATAAATACTTTTTACGCTTACCAGATGCGAAATGAAGGCTTTAATCATATTATGATAGAAAAAATAATATCAACATTAAAGGATAACGTTTACATAACATTTGATGTGGATTACTTTGACCCATCAATAATGCCCTCAACCGGAACTCCCGAGCCGAACGGCTTTTACTGGGATGAAACTATGCGTCTATTGAAGAAAGTCTGCGCTGAGAAAAATCTTGTTGGGTTTGATGTTGTTGAACTTGCACCACGCAAAAGCTACACTTTCCCTGATTTCATGACAGCAAAACTGATATATAAGATACTGAATTATAAGTTTTAGGAAGAAAATAATTTATACCCAAATTATCTTACAAACAAAATAAATAAATCAAATGAAAATCTTAAAAAGTCTAATTCTTGCAGCTTTATTGATTTCAACCTGTTTTTCACAATCTAGTGATACTGTAGGTTATTCACTTGAGAAAGGAAGCTGGTCACTTCAATTTCAGGTCGGAAATGATTTCCAGCTAACTTCGTTCGATGGTGTTATAGTATCACTAAAATATCATTTCACCCCTAAATTCGCTTTTCGTTTTGGTGCAGGAATGAATTTAAGTTCAAATGATATTCAAATTACAGATTTTGAATATTCCACCGGTGAATTTTTTGATGAGCCAGTAAGTAAATCAGTTAGGGATTTCTTATTGACTACATACTTTTTGCTGTATCCAAAACCAAATGCATTATTTAAAATATTTTTTGGTATTGGTCCGCGTGGAACTTATGCATTTTCTCATGATGAAGGATTTAATACTAATATCATCAAAATAATCAGGGAAGATGAAATATGGTCTGCAGGATTGAACGGTATATTTGGTGTAGAATGGTTTCCAACCGGCTATTTAAGTCTTTTCGGTGAATATTCTGTTTATGGAACATATGGAAAATCAACTGTCAATCAATATGAAACGAATGTTGATACAGGTGAAAAGTATAGTTATTACTATAAGTCTTCAGATAATCTTATCTTCAGAGGTAATATTGCGCGATTAGGGCTTGGTGTGTATTTTTAAACGGAAATAAAGAGTATCGGTTAGATAACAAAAAACCTGACAGGTTTTCAAAACCTGTCAGGTTTAATTTTTTGTGCGGAGAGGGAGGGATTCGAACCCTCGATAGAGGTTGACCCCCTATGACGGTTTAGCAAACCGTTGGTTTGAGCCACTCACCCACCTCTCCGGGTAGTATTTGGCTGACTCAAAGAACAAATATACTTTTTCCAGAAGTAACATTAAATATATTAGTTTGT
>JANPBV010000191.1:0-2139 GCA_031430615.1 Ignavibacteria bacterium
GCGGATGAACTTGATATTACAGATCCTAATTTTATGTATTATGGGCTAAAATCTTTAATTAAGGCCAATAAAATAGAAAAGATACTCATTCGCAAGTTTGATTCATTGAGTATGCTAGGTGATGATGAATTTTACCTGAATGTTTACTTACTAAAAACTGAATATTTACTTTTAACCGCTAAATTGAATGATGCTCTTGAGATTCTAAATTCAGTAGCTGATAAAATAAAGACTGTAAATATAAAAAAACAGTATTTGTTATTGCTATGTAAGATTTACTATAGGTTAGGGTTTGAACATCACAATACGTTAACAGATTTGGCACAGGAAGCTATTGAATTTTACAATGATAATAGCATTATAAATGAAAAGCTTGAAGTGACAAGTTATCTTGCAAATATTTATTCTAATAAATGGGATAATATTTCGGCTATAAAATACCATGAATCAACATTGAACATGGAAAAAGATACCCAAAAAATATTTAATAATTTATCAAACTTAATAGACCTGTATTCAGAATTAGGTCAATACGAAAAAGCATATAATCTTATTGAACAGTCTCAAGAGATATATAGCAGATACCCGACACCATATTTTCAAAGATTATTTATCAGAGGCAAAACAAAATTTTATAATAATCTTGGTGATTACAACTTATCATTGAAATTTTGGTCTGAATTACAGGATAACACGTCAATTGCAAACAATAACAGGCTGTGCTTGAATTATTATCAGCATTATTGTGAAATGTATTATTTTTTGCACGACATGAAATCAGCAGTAGAGTATTACAGATTTTCGGAAAATTACCAGATTGATGATAAGTATGTTCTAATCATGAATAATTTCGTTAAACATTATTACTGTAACAGCAATATATTATTGATAGAAACAGAAGAGGCTGTCCTCGAAATGTTAGAGTATCATGAAGCTAATAATCTTCAAATGATAATTCCTCAAATGGAATACTATCTAGCCAAAATAAATATTGAAAAATATTTTTACACATCAGCCGAAAAATATATTAACTCTGTTTTGAAAATATATCGGGAGAAAAAACAAACCATACTACTTGAAACTGAACTTCTCCTTTCCCGTAAACCATTTGATTTCGCAATTTCTCAGAATATTGAAAAGAAATTTATTGGGAAGGTATTCGACGCAATAAAGCATAAGCTCAGCCTTGATTTCATCAGCGATGAATACCGGGAAGAACTTAACAGGCGCATTTTCAGGCTTACTGATATTTATTTCTTTCCTTTTGGCAATACTGAGTTTTACTTAAGAGGTGAACCGGTGGCTGACAACAAATGGATCCGTAAGAAAAGCAAGATACTGCTGGCATATTTAATGAGTGACCCCCATAGAATTCATACAAAAGATGAGATCATGGATTTGTTCTTTGATGAAATGCCCGCTGATAAAGCTGACGTGGTTTATCACAGCGCTATTTATAATATTCGTACTGCGCTTAAAATATATGATATAAAATCTGATAAACCGAAACGCTCCAAAGATAAAACTTACGATTACAATCCGCAGTATATATTATACGAAGATAAAACGTTAAGACTCAATCCTGATTTTTATTATATCTCAGAGAGTGTTGAGTTTGAAAAGCATTACAATAAGACAAGACTGCCTGCACTTTCAAATGAAGAAAAGATCACTCATTCCGTTAAAGCAATTGAGATGTATAAAGGGGATTTTCTGCCCGGCTATTATGATAGCTGGTGCGAGGAATTGAGAGTAAAGTATAAGAATATGTATATTACTTTATGTGAGGAGCTTATTAAAATGCTTGAAGCAGAAATCCGGTATGATGAAGTTATAAAGTATTCTGAATTGCTATTGAAAGAAGATAAGTTAAACGATTCAACTCACATAAGCATCATTAACGCATATGCAAAGCTTGGAAATATTAATATGGCTAAGAGCAGGCTTGAGATAATGCTTAAAATTTATGATGAAGAGCTTGGAGAAAAACCACAGCCTAAAACCCTTGAGAAAATAAAATCAATTTTAGCAGAAAAGTAATAGTAGCACAGACATTTGGAACATCCCGTCTTTAGCGGGACTTGTCTGGGATTTATTAAAAGTGATATTTAGAAACGCACTCGACCGCTTACAACATCT
>JANPBV010000192.1:0-6411 GCA_031430615.1 Ignavibacteria bacterium
CTTGTGCCGTTATTTGTGGATAAATATAACCCGGGACCACCGGCAAAGATAATATTTCCTTTTACTGCTAATGCCCTGACGTCTATGTTTCCCATACCGTTATTCATCAGCACCCATTGTGCGTTTGTAATGATTAATGAAGAATTAATAATGACCAATATTAAAATTATTTTTTTCATTTTATTAAGATCATCTTTCTTGACTGATTAAAATCACCTGTTGTTAGTTTGCAATAATATACCCCGCTCGGTAAATTACTTCCGTCAAACTCAACTTCGTATGTTCCGGGTTTGAGTTGTTCGTTTACAAGAGTTGCAACTTCACGACCGAGGATATCATACACAGACAGGACCGAGAAACCGGTTGTACCAAATGTCTGTGCTACTGATGCACCACTTATATCAAATCTTATTTTTGTTGAAGGATTAAATGGATTTGGATAGTTTTGTGATAATGAAAATTTATTTGGTATTTCGATTGAAATAGGTTGGATACCCACAAGCTGGGAATATTTAATAGTGCAGAAATCCGCATTTGTTCCACTTCCATTACTTGAGCCTGTAATATAAACGTTATAGCCTTGGTCAATAAAAATTGATCTTGGAGCATCTTGTCCATTTCCGGGTCCGTTATATCTTTGAACCCACTGCTGTATGCCAAGATTATTATATTTTACTGTGCAGTAATCTTCATTGTTTGAGGTTGCCCAGCTTCCGCCGGTTACGTATAGATTTCCTGATAAATCTATTGATAAAGTATTATTATAGTCAGGTCCGGTGCCATAAGGTCCATTATATCTTGATACCCATTGCTGAATTCCGGAGAAATTGTATTTTATTGTACCATAATCATAACCTGTTCCAATACCTGTACTGCTTCCAGTTACGTACACATTTCCTGAAAAATCTACTACTATAGATCGACCTTGGTCTGCATCATTTCCGGGTCCGTTATAAACAACTGCCCATTGCTGAACTCCGGAAGAACTGTATTTGAGCGTTACATAATCTTGAGTAGAGTAATTATTTCCAATTATAGAGCTTCCAATTACGTAAACATTACCTGATGTATCAATATCTAAATCCAATGCCCTATCAGTTTGATTCAATGGTCCGTTATATCTTGCAACCCATATTTGAGTACCTGAAGAATTATATTTTATAGAACAAAAATCCTGAAATGAAGTGCTGCCCATACTTGACCCGGTAATATATATATTAGAGGAATTATCTATTTTCATTTTCCAGGCATTGTCATCCGCATTACCGGGTCCATTATAGATAGCCACCCATTGTTGTACACCTAATGAACTATATTTGACAATGCAATAATCATAATAAGGTCCATTTCCTCCATAACTGCTGCCGCCAATATAGACATTTCCATTTATATCCACAGCTATTGAATTAGGAACATCATTGAGATTTGCCGGTCCGTTATATCTCATAGTCCATTGAACAGTTCCTGCATTGTTATATTTAATTGTCAAATAATCCGGGTTTGAGCCGGCACTGGCATAACTGTAACCAGTAACATATACATTCCCCGAGTTATCAATTACCAAGGCGTTGGCAAAATCATGGCTATTAGCAGGACCGTTATAAGTTCTTATCCATTGAAGAGAACCAGATGAATTATATTTAATAGTAACGTAATCATAATTAGAACCTGAAACTACCGTAATCCATCCTGTAACATAAACATTACCACTTGTATCTACAGCAAGACTGCTAGCTGCATCTAAGTTATTAGCAGGCGCATTATATCTTTGAACCCATTGCTGAGTTACTTGAGAATAAACATTTATAGAAAAAATCAGGAAGAGAGAAACCAGCAATAATACGGAGTTTTTCATAAAATATCTCCAATCATTTATTTTAACAATATAAGGATAAAAAGTATCTTAAGATGTAAACTTTATTGACCTTATTCAGCATTATTTGGCATATACTACAAAAAAAAACCCGCCTTGTGAGCGGGATTTGAAAGAATATTTAATAATTAATTAAAACCTTATTAATTCTCAGATTTTTTATTGATATACTTTTCGGGATCGCTCTCGAATTTCTTTAAGCATGATTTGCAGCAAAGGTAATACTTTGCGCCATTATGCATAACAAATACATCTTTCACAGTTGTCTCACCCATAACCGGACAGGTCATTTCTTCTTTGATGTAATTCATAGGTTCTTTTTTGAATTTTGATTCGCATCCTTCGCAGCAGAAAGTGTAATCTTTACCGTAGTAGCTGAACTTAACTCCCTGGCCTTCTCCGATTGCTTCGCCTGATACGGGGCATGTCATTCCGGTTACAGCAGTATCTCCGCCTGCATTACCATGCTTATCGCAGCAATCTTTTTTTTCTGTACAGCACTGTGATGCCTGCTCTTTATCGCAGCAATCCTTGCTTTGACCGAATGATGATGAGCTTATTAATGCAAATAATACTATAAATATAGATGTTACTATTAATTTCGTTTTCATTTTATTAATTAGTTTTGATAGTTTAAACAAAAAAGTTATTTAAATAAAATTATGAGCAGTAATTTTTGTTTAAATCCTGATAGATAAGTTTACGAGATAAGAATCTTTAAGATCCTTAATTGGCGGAGAGTATTCAGAGGTAAACCTTCTTATTATTTCAGGATGAAATCCTGTTTCTATAACAGAGCTATATTGAATATCTCTTTGGGTTAAATATGTGTTAGAACTTTTTAGATCGTTATATAAGTCAGTTGTCTGCCGGGATTCTTTCATTTGGCAGCCGCAGTTTCCGCTGATACGTTCATTAAAGGTGATCTTCAGGTTCTTAGCGCAGCATGGTTTTACTATTTTAGTAATATGGCAGCAGTCATCGCTTATAGTAAGTGAAGTGCATTGCAATAAACCGGTTAAATTCAGCGTTAAGACTGAAATTGCGATAAAAGCTGAAAGAGATTTCCTGACGATATTTTTGGGTATTACTAACATTTCTTAACAAATATAACGATTTTAAAGCATATTAGTTCCGAAGAAATATGGGGTATATAATTTTTGAAATACTGTTGAGACCCCCACCCGGCTAAAGCCGGTCTCCCCCTTAAAAAAGGGGGAGACAAGATAAGGAAATTACTATTTTACCAGAATCATCTTTTTGGTTTCAGAATAATCACCTGATGTTAGCTTATAGAAATATAATCCACTTGGATAATTTGCAGCATTCCACTCGACTTCATATGTTCCGGGTGAGAGTTGCTGATTTACCAGGGTAGCAATTTTTTGTCCAAGAGAGTTGTAGATGATGATTGATGATAACACACCCTCACGCCAATGCGTGACAAGCTGTCCTTCGGACACCCCTCTCAAGAGGGGAATTTCGAATCTTATCTTTGTTGAGGGATTGAATGGATTGGGATAGTTTTGAAAAAGCGAAAAAGATTTTGGTATTTCTGTTGAAGTTGGCTGAATAAATGTTACGCCGCCGTTTGTCGTCATAAGTATTGCACCCCATTCACCTGAAATATATCCAGTAAAAGAATTAATGAACTTAACTGAATAAAAATCAACTGCATTATTACATAATGCACCTGAAATCCTTTGCCAGTTAACTCCATCGGTTGTTCTAAGTATCATACCGTCATTCCCAACAATTAAACCAACATTCTGTTGAGCAAAATATATAGAATTTAATACTACATTAGTATTACTAACTAACGTAACCCAATCAACCCCCTCATTAGTAGTTTTAATAATTCTTCCGTTAGAGCCAACGGCAAAACCAGTGCTTACGTTTTGAAAAAAGACACTTCTTAATGCGATACTTGAACCTGTCAACAAATTCACCCACGAAACACCTCCATCAATAGTTTTACCAATTTTCCCGTTTAGATCAGCAGCATAACCTGTTTCAGCATTTACAAAATAAATATCTTCATAGCTTGAAGAACTACTCAAAATTATCCAGCTATCCCCACTGTTTGTAGTTTTATGAATTTTTCCATAATATCCAACCGCAAAACCAGTTGTTTGATTAGGAAAAAATACCGAATTTAACCTACCGTTAACCCCGCTTGAATATGTACTCCAGTTCAAACCACTGTTTGTTGTCCGAAGAGTTGCATCATTGCCTGCAGATGTTCTTCCAACAATAAATCCGGTAAGAGAGTTCAACATAAAAGACGAGTAATATTCATAACCGGAATTTCCTGCCCCAACTATAGCCCAATTATTACCCCCATTTACTGTTCTTAAGATTGCAGGGTCATATGAATTTCCCCCAACAGCTATCCCATAAGAACCATTAAAAGCGATATCGTAAAAGTGATAATTAAACCCGCTGTACTGATTTGTCCAAAAGTTACCATTTGTGGTTTTCAGAATACTTCCCGATGAGCCTACACAAAAGCCAACCTGATTGTTAATAAAATAAATAGCTCTGCCACCATAGCCATTAATCATAGCAATCCAATTATCACCGCTATTAGTTGTTTTAACTATATAAGGTCCATCTCCACAGCAGTAGCCTGTATTCTGATCAACGAAACAAACATCATATAATGTACCTGTTTTCAATTGATACTTTGAAACCCAGTTTAACCCCCCATTAGTAGTTTTTAGTATTCTTCCTGAACTGCTTGTTGTAACAAAACCTGTGTTAGTATTAATAAAATGAATATCTCTAGGCAAATATGCTTCAGGAAACGATTGCTGTAACCAGTTTACCCCAGAATTGGTTGTCTTTAATAAAACGTTATTCCCTACCGAGAAACCTGAATTCTCGTCTATAAAAAAGATAGAACTTAAATAACTTCCATTGTTGCTAAAATTTAGAATCCATGTAGTGCCAGCATCAGTCGTTTTGAAAACTTGCATTAAGTTCGGAAGTCCCCCGCACACAAAACCAGTATTATCATTTATGAAATAGATATTGTAAAGAATAGAGCTAATATTAGAAGCTATAAACCAACTTAAACCTGTATTAGTGGTTTTTAGAATAAGACCTCCTCCTACAGCGTAACCAGTATTAGGGTTAACAAAATAAATCGAAATTATGTCAGGGTTACCTTCTAATGATATAAAACTCCAGTTCAAGCCACCATTTGTTGTCCTTAATAATGTTCCGCAATTGCCACCTGCAAAACCATTTAAAGTATCAACGAAAAAAACTGAATTTAATGTGTTACCCTGGGGTAATGGGTTTTGCCACACCCACCCTGATTGTGAATTGCTGGAAGAAGTAAAAATCAGAAGGACATTAATTACGAATATTATTTTTCTCATAATTATTGAATTTATTTAATTTGCAAAAAAATAAATAGCTTTATCGTTTGAGCCATTGTTAATTTCACCATAGGACATTTCATTCATCTGCACTTCAAGCTTATCAGTTGTCAAATACCTGTTGGTTATTTCAACTGTGTTATCTTCATAAATCCTGATCTTCATGTAATTATAGAAGTAACCCCCTCCGCCTCCTAAAAACACCATAACATTCTGAGAAACAGAAATAAACGCTCTTTTGCCGATGAGTCCGGGGGCATAATAATCATAGGGAGTGAGTTCAATTCCTTTAATTTTGTCCTGAGATTTTGATTCAACGCTATCAACAATTACCTTACAATCCTTAAAATGGATAACTGCATTTACATTATAACCTGCGTTTAAAGCATCAAGAATCTGGATAAAATTATTTAATTGTTTTGGTTCAGAGTGAATTCCGGTGATAATTAGAAATAGAAACGGCAGTATTTTCAGTGATTTTAGCATAAATAATAGGAATTTGTTATATAATTGTTTCTAAATTGGGTGAATTTTATTCAAATTGCAATGTTATATTTTGCTTAATATCTCTGTATTTCATTTGATTTAAAGGCAGGAAATATTATTTTTGTTAAATTATAAATTTAAACAATTAAGAGTATGACAAATTTAGGTTCACAGCTTGACGCTGTAAAATCAAAAGAAAATTTCCTTGAAAAAATAACCAGGATAATACCCGGTTATGACGGCTACGTAAACAGGGATAACTCGAGAGAGCTTGATACTATATTAAGGAATACCCTGGCAACCAGGCTTGACGCGAATCATATTAAGCTGAAAAATGTAACATTGAATCTTTCCCAGCGCGGGAAACTGTTCGAATCAGATGGTATTGATAAGCTGGATAAAAAACTGCAGCTTTGCGTAGCTAAGTTCAAATCAGCAGCCCGCGGTTACAGCGGAGCGTTTGACGTTGTAAAAGTTAAAGAAGATAAGCTTAACCAGCTTTACCAGTTTGACGCGAACCTGCTGAATAATGTTGATATTAAAGCAGATATGGATAAAGCGGGATCATTGATGGATGAACTGGTAAAACAGTTTGAAGAAAGAGAAAATATACTTAATACTGTATAAAACTTTTTTTCTAAATAAATGAATTTTCTAAAAAGGTAT
>JANPBV010000193.1:0-3207 GCA_031430615.1 Ignavibacteria bacterium
TATTATTTCATTTTTGTAAATAGAAAAGCCTCAAAATCAAATGATTTTGAGGCTTTAGGTAATAATGACAATTTATCCTGTATAGGATAGAAATAAATAATATTTGCTCAAGGAATATTAAACGTCCTTACATCAACCGAGCCGCCTCCTAAGTTGGAGGAAAAATTAGTAACACTGCCATTTACAATTACCCTGCAATTAAAGCTTTTTGCAAATCCCTGAAAGTGAGCGACATTAACCCTGTAATCACCTGAAGGTATTGTTGTTGTGGTGCTGAATATGTTTTCAATGGCATTGCCGTTTGTTGTCGTCCAGTCTCTATCAAGAGAAAAGTTCGGGCTGGTAGTATTTTGCCAGAAAATATGCAGATTATTGGGACCGAACAAGTGCAGGTCCAGATCGGCTGCATTAGAGCCTGTATTTAACCACGTTAAGGTTGCCTGAAATGTTCCTGTTCCAACCGGGACAGTTGGCTGAGGCCAGTTCTCAGGTCTTCCGGCTATCCACGTACCGCCTGAGGGTAAACAAAAAGGAACATAAGTAACCGCATCATAAGTTGACCATCCGATAAATACTAAAGGGTCGCTAACAGTTACAGGGGCAGGTATGCTGTAAGTTTCAATTACCGGCGGGTTAGCCTGGCAGTTACTCCTTGTAACCCAGAAACTGATTGAGCCCTGTGGTACAATTGCTTTAGTTTTACCCTCGGGGCAACCAAGAAATATAGGACCCTGGTAAGCCCTGCCAATTAAACCACCACTGTACAGACTTAATATAGTAGCTTTTTCAGGGGTAACACTTTGTACGGTGAGGATATAATTCATAAATGGTTCAGGCGGGCAATCGTACACACAACCACCCTGTCTGAAATCGGAAGCATTATCTAAAAGATTTTGTTTGACAAGAACAAAATAGCCAAGTGATAATAGATCAACACCTATTTTTTTACCCGCGGTATCAATATCCGAGGTTGATACAATTCTCCAGTCCTGAGTAGCGTCAGAATACTGAAGAACTGCTAAATCCTGTGGTGAATTCTGTGAGCCAGCCGGGAAGAAAAGCTGTATGGGAGAATTAAAATTAAACGATTCAGGTCCTGCTTTAAGATATTTTCCTATAACAGTATATCCTGAAGGCACAGGTGTTATCCCGCTCTCAATATCAGAAGAAGTATTTAAAGAGAAAGTAACTGTTCCCGCTGCTCCACTTGCAAGTCTCGGCACATCACCTAAGTGCACTTCCATCCTGAAACCATCGTATTCAATCGTTTGTCTTTGGTCAGATGTAGCGCTCTGTGTAGTCCCGTTTCCGTTGCCCGGGTCTGTTGGAGGTGTAACGGTATCTTCACTGCAACCCGGTGTAAAGATCTGAATTGAAAAGTAAATGAACATTAAAAAATAATAAATTTTTCTCATATCTCACCTTTTTTTAATAATTTTTATAAATGTTTTAATTGAAAATATTAAAATTGACTCATGTTGGTAATATAAAAATATACCTAATTCTAATATTAGTCAAAGAGAGATTATCCAAAATGTCCCTTATCTAAGTGAATTTATTTCTTAAAAGCGGTGATTTTGTTAGAATTATGGCATTTATCTGTATATTAATGTCCCACTAATTCAACTGTTATACTATTTGTATTATTGAATTCTTTGAGTGATATAAAATATAAGTTTTATCGGATATATTGAAATAGGCGATTTTCTTTAAAAAACCGGCTATTATGGGTGTTCCAACGGACCAATGCATGATTCCTCTGAAGGTACTGTTTTAAAAAGCAATACTTGAAAACAAAACGTATGTTTTGAAATTGGTATATAATTAGATATATATTCAACATTCTTTTTCCAAAAGGTAAAGATCAATAATAATAGATTTCTCATCAGAGCTGTAAGTCTTATCATATAGAGGCGCTCTCCAAAAAAACTTTGGAAATGTTATTTCAATCAGAACAAAATTGTATTATTTTTGTGATAGGACAATTTGTCTAAAAACATCTTAAATTAGAATAGCACAGGTGGTATTATGAGTCTTCACAGAAGATCAATAGCCATATTCTTTTTTGGTTTGATGTGCCTCCATCCATTATCCCAGCCGGTTATACAAAGTGATATTAGCGGAAGCCTGGATTCATCATACAGCAACAAACATCATTTCATAAAACTAACGGTCAGAAACCCGCCTGCGCTGACAGTTCAGTTTTCGGTTGATTATGATTACGGGGTATTTGAACTTTCCGCGAATGACAACGGCGACCTGAACGCAGATCAGTTCATCAACGGTAAGAACTTCGGAGTGAGGCATGGTTTCGGGGCAAATCTCTCAGCAAAATACCCGCTGCATAAAAGCGGGAACCTTAGGCTCACTTCTTCATTAATGTATAACAGATTCACAAGTAAATTTAACAAAGTATTTGTGAATATAAAAGAGCAGGACTTTGTGAAGTATGATGTTTATTCTTTAGCGGTAGGCATTGAGGATAATTTTAACCCCGGACTGAAAATAAGAGCATTTGCAGGAATAGGTTTAGTTGGCAGCATAATTTCTGGAAGCGCAAGGATAAGCAATATAGAAAATGTATCTGAGTTCAAAATAAATCCCGGGTTCAGGCTTGGATTGAATATTTATTCGGGATTTGAATACCTTCTCTCAAAAAATCTTGGTTTAAGCTTTGGACTGAAATTCACTCATGCTAATCTTTGGCTGAAAGAAAGCAAGGCATCTGATAACCCTGGTGAGCTTAACTTAAACGATCAGAAGGTATATAACGATCAGTTATATTCCGGTTACAGGCAATTTGCATGGGGCTCATTTGAGGTAGGTTTTAATTACTATTTGGGGGTAAATGAAAAAGAATATTATTACAGGAAGTATTAAGATTTTTAAACCCTTCTTTTACATATTTTTCAAATCAGTAAACTGATAACCCAGCTTAAGAACATTTTCAGTTTTCGTATCTGAAGGAACAAGTTCTATCATATAGCCTGTGATATTTTTCTGAACATTTATAACATCATCAACATCAAATGCTGCTATAACATGCTTATCATCAAGATGGGAACGAGTTGATTCCGTAAGAGCTTGACCATCAGAGAAATCCGGGTCACGTTTAAGTTTTTCAAGAATGCTGTCATGCTCATCTGTTAATACAAACGGAATAAGGTTGTGGAACTCCGCGAACTTTCCTTCTTTGTAATAGCCGAT
>JANPBV010000194.1:0-15208 GCA_031430615.1 Ignavibacteria bacterium
AAAATTCTGGAATAAGCATGATACCCCGGATTATTTTGACTGGTCAAAGGCCAAACGTGTATCATTTCCGAATCTTAAACCATCGGTAAGATCAATTTCACTCAGGCTTCCCGAGGCAATGCTTAATGATCTGAAAATTATTGCCAACAAAAAAGATATCCCGTATCAGTCATTGATGAAGATGTTTATTTCTGAAAAAATTAAAGAAGAGCATTCTCATTAAATTTATAACATGAAAATACAAAAAACAATTTCAGGATTTTGCTTATTGATCCTTTTAAATATCTTAACCGGCAGCCTGTTTTCGCAAACTCCGTATTATTCATTAAAGCTCAATATCACAGATACTGAAACGAAGGACTACATTTATCTTATTAAAGAACATGTTTGCAAATTTGATTATAAGCCTGTAATACGCTCAGGTGATTACTGGTTCGGGAAGGATACCTCAACCCTTAACTGGAAAAGCCTCCCTGATTCTATGTATAATTCTTTAAGCTGCAAAAAAGTAACCGAAGTGGAAGGGAAGAACTTTAAAAATGGTAACCAGCAAATGATTTGGGAACATATTTTTTCTCTCACAATCACTAGGCAAATAGCAGACAGTAAAATTGATGAGCTTGTTAAATATGATACAATGATAATCGTTTTTCCTGTCCTTTTAAAATCTTTTGTAACGTATATTGATCTTGGCGCCATAGAGTTTAACAAAGGCTACTATGAGCTTATTGACGAATTTGTTTATGATCCAAATGACTGGCTTAAAATAACTCTTCCCAAAGACCATAAATGGAGGGGTGTAGATTTTGAGGAGAGGAAGATAAAAATAGATCCCCGAACCTTCCCGAAGTAACAGTTTTATCAATATTTAATATGTATCATGTTCAAAAGGGATTTTACATTTGATATTATTCTCATAATTTTGCATTCATCACAACTTTTCATCATTCATCCATCTAAACCATTAAACTATGACAGAAAATTCAATACAGCTTTGATGAATTTGATGCTTTCAAAAAACATTTTGGCAGCGGTTATTTTAAAATTCCGCTTTCAGAATTTATAGTTACACCTATTAAATAAATGAGAAAATGGAAAACGATAATTTAGTAATGCCCGTAAATATTATGAAGGCTGGGAAATATCAAATAAAGAGCTGCTCAAAATTTCACCTGAGCTTAAATTCTTCTCGCCGGATGGTAATTTTTCCAGTGCTAAGGAATTCCTTGACCTCTGCTGGCAGTTCAGCGGTACGCCAATGAATAACAAGATATTCCTTTCAGGAAGCAATAATGTCTGCGTTAAGTATGATTTCCCTATGCCTGATGGCGGCACAAAGCCAATAGTTGAATGGCTTTCATTCAGTGACGGATTAATATCCGAAATACAGGTGTTTTATGAAAAAACACAATAACAATTTCTAAGTATCAGAATGAATAGCGATATTTCAATGCTGGTAAACAGCATAAAAGATTCTACTGTCATAGTTAAACAAAGTTTTACTATGCTGAGCGATGTACAGATTAACTGGAAACCTGCACCAGATAAATGGAGTATCGGTGAATGTATCGAACATCTTGTAGTTACGAACAAAAAATTCTTCCCGGCTTTTAAAAAAATCATTAATGGCGGGCATAAAAACTCCTTCTGGCAGAGTTTCTCGCCACTCTCAGGATTATGGGGAAAGATGCTGCTTAAGATCGTTTCGCCTGAATATGTTAAAAAAACTAAAACTGCCAGTACTTTCGAGCCTTCAGTAAGCACATTACCCAAAAGCATCATTGATGATCTTGTAAAATGTAATAATGATATTATTTCTTACATGGATAAATTCAATAACTTTGATCTGAAGAAAATAAAAATATATTCACCTGTAAATAAATTTATTACTTACTCACTTTTAGACGCTTTGAAAATAATTACAAACCATGAAGTAAGGCATATTAACCAGGCAAAACGGGTAATGAATTCTGAAGGATTTCCAAAAATTTAAAAATTTGGCTGGGATGTAATGGATTCAGGCTCGATTGAAGCATCCAATGCTCTTGAAGGTCTGTGTATTATTTGGTGCGCCCGCGGGTTCAAAGAAGGTCAGTGGAATCATGCATTTAAACTATTGAAAAAGTAAGTTAGTTTTGCAGTTATCAGAAATAAAAAGAGAGGTTTTAAAACCTCTTTTTTTAATGTCCCTTTAGTTCTCCTTGAAACCTGTTTAAATTAATTCAAGCAATAATAATCCTGTAAAGAGCTCTGCTGCATCGCAAGAAGTGTCCTTAAGTTAACATGATTCGTCATGGTTTTATTTAATGCCTCTACACTTCCGCGTATTACAAGATCATATTTTTCAATATCATTCAATCCAACTGAATTTGCAATCAGGTAAAATCCGGGTTTTGGAAGCGTTTCCATATCAAGTTTAAGCACAAGCCTGTTATATTTATTGAAAGCCGCAACGAGAGAATTACTTGGCTTTATTTCATCTCTTTTCAATAACTCAAGATTACCATAAGGATAAAGTCTTTTAGGATGCTCATCGTAATATTCAACTGTGCTGAATATATCTATTCCTTTTACTGCAATATCAAGCTCCCCATTTGAATATCTTGAAAGTACCTTCTCAATTTTCACATATGAGCCGGTTCCATCAATTGAGCCTGAGCGGATGAACGGAATTCCAAAATTTCCGTCTCTTTTTTCAATATCCTCAAACAGGTTTTTATACCTCTCTTCAAAAATATGCAGGAACCTTGTTTCGCCAGGCAGTACAACTATCCCCAATGGAAAAAGCGGTATATTCTCTTCTATAATATGTTCTTCCTTATTTGTCATTATGGCCATCATTCCCTGTTTATCCCGCTTTAGCGGGATGAAAACTGGAATCTATGTTTGTTTTATTAAATCTGTTTCCAAGACTACAAAAGTCTGTTCATTTCTCAATTAATACAAGAATACTAAAGAAAAAAAATATCTACAATACATAATAAGACTTTTGTAGTCTGATACTTATAAGCTAATCCAAAAAAAATTACGCTATATTTTTTACAACTACATTTTATTAAATATTTTCATATTTTAAAAGGAAATAATTTCAATAAAGGTTTCCAAAACTAAGCTATTTAAATGAAATATCTAAAATACTTTCTGTTCGTATTCGTATTTGCAATATTTTCAAGTGTTTATGCGGCTTCTGATATCGAAGGAAAATTTACTGTTGATGGTATCAAACGGGAATACATCCTTCACCTCCCAAAAAATTACGGGACTGAAACCCTTCCTCTTGTAATGGTTTTTCATGGTGGAGGCGGGACTGCTGAACAGATCAAAGATCACACAAAATTCAATAAGCTCTCAGATAAGGAAAACTTCATTGTTGTATATCCGAATTCAGTTGATAAAAACTGGAGCGATGGCAGGATTGGCGATAAACTGCCAATGGATAGGGATGATGTTAAATTTATTTCTATGTTGCTTGATACACTGATTACAAATTACAAAGTAAATAGTAAACGCATTTTTTCAACGGGATTTTCAAACGGAGGATTTTTCTCGTTCTATCTTGCTCTTAAACTTTCTGAAAGAATCCTTGGTATTGCGCCGGTTACTGCAAATATACCCGAAAACCTGAAAAATGCCTGGAAGACAGAGGTGCCGGTTTCACTCATGCTTATCAATGGCACAAAAGATCCTCTGGTTAAATATGATGGCGGCTCAGTTGGCTTTAAAGATGAAGAGGGTGGCAGAGGCAGCAGTATATCTACAAGCTGGACAATAAAAATATGGACAGAAAACAACTCCTGCCAGCAAACAACAAAGATTGAGGAAATTGATGATAAAGAAGACGATGACTGTAAAGCAGAAAAGGAAACCTATTATAAATGCGCTGATGGTACTAAAGTTGTGCTGATAAAAATCACAGGCGGCGGTCACACATGGCCCGGCGCATCGCAGTACCTTCCAAAAATTCTTATTGGACCGGTATGCAAAGATTTCAATGCTACAGAAATGATTTGGGAATTTTTTAAATCACTGCCTGAGAGGGAGTAACGCTGGATTATGAATAGCAATATAACTACCCGTGAAATAACCGAAGCAGATTACCCATCAATTAAAAGAATTTTTGAAGAAGGAATAATAACAGGCAACGCAACATTTCAGAAAACTGCTCCCGGCTGGGATGACTGGAACGCTTCCAAGCTTCTTTACTGCAGACTTGCTGCTGTGGTTGATAATGAAATTGCGGGGTGGACTGCGCTCACACCAACATCAAAGCGCGAGGTTTACAAAGGCATAAATGAAGAGAGCATTTACATTGCAAAAAAATATATGGGCAAAGGAATCGGGAAACTGTTAATGAATGCATTAATTGATGAAAGTGAAAAACACGGAGTGTGGACGCTCTATGCATCAATTTTTCCTGAAAACACCGTTAGCATCAAACTGCATCTTTCCTGCGGCTTCAGGGAAATTGGCTTTATGGAAAAAGCCGGCTGTATGGATGGCGTATGGCGCGATACCGTTCTCTTCGAACGCAGAAGTAAAAAAATTGGAATATAAGTAATTAATATGAACAAGCTCTACATTAAAAATATGGTTTGCGGCAGATGCATAAAGGTCGTTCGTGAAGAACTCGGGAAACTTGGCATTGAATACAATTCTCTTCAGCTTGGGGAAGTTGAGCTTAGCTCCCCGGTTGCAAACGATAAGCTTGATAGATTGAGGTCCTCGCTTCTCGAAAATGGCTTTGAGCTTATTGATGATTCAAAGACAAAACTGATCGAGTCAGTTAAAACGCTTATTATCAAATCAATTTATCAAAGCAATAAACCCGAGGAAATAAATTACTCCGATTACCTTTCCAAAGCAACCGGAAAACCATACACCGTATTAAGCAGCTTATTTTCCTCTGTTGAAAATACTACAATAGAAAAATATGTTATCTCACAGAAAATTGAGCGCACTAAGGAGCTTTTGGTGTATGGTGAGCTAACCTTAAGCGAAATTGCATACCAGCTTGGTTACAGCAGCTCCCAGCACTTATCCAATCAGTTCAAGAAAATTACAGGCTTCACTCCAAGCTATTTTAAGGAGCTAAAAGCCCAAAAACGCCAATTTATTGATAAAATTACCAAATCTTAGCCCTTAAAATCTTACACATCTTTCCTGAAATTCTGTAACGCTCTGCCTCTAATTGTGTGCTATCTTTGTATCGTAATTAAGAAAGGACATAAAATTGAAACACACATATTCAGTAAGCGGAATGACATGCAGTAAATGCGTGAACACAGTCAAATCATCACTTGAGGGAATTTCAGGAATCGAAAAGGCTGAAGTAACCTTAAACCCCCCGGAGGCTGTTATAACAATGAAGGAGCATATCCCTACTGCTGTAATGAATAAAGCTCTGGTCAAGGCTGGTAAATATTCAATCACAGAATCTGAAAGCATGCATCACGAAATGGCTTCACCGGTTAATTCAAGCTCGGTTCCGGAAGAAGAAAAGAAATCTTTCTTCACAGCATACAAACCGATCTTAATCGTATTCGGATATTTGATTGGCATAACAGTGCTGAGTGAAATCTCAAAGGGCGGGTTTAATGTAATGACTTCAACAAATACATTCATGGGCGGATTCTTCCTCGTATTTTCCTTCTTTAAGCTGCTTGACTTAAAAGGTTTTGCGTATTCATATATGTCGTATGATATCATCGCAAAAAAATGGCTTGGCTGGGGTTTCATTTACCCGTTTGTTGAGCTTGCTCTTGGGTTGGCATTTCTCTTCCATTTTAATCATACCATAACCAACATTGCAACAATTGCGGTAATGGGTGTAAGCAGTATCGGTGTAATACAAAGCCTCATTGCAAAGAAAAAGATCCAGTGCGCATGCCTGGGCACAGTTTTTAATCTGCCAATGTCAAATATTACATTGATAGAAGACTTCTTAATGGTAGCAATGGCAGCAGCAATGATAATTATGTAACAATTGTTAGAAAATAAAAGAGTATATAAAATGAAAAAGTTAATAATAATAGTATTTACGGTTTTTCTCGGAATGGGAAGGCTATATTCACAGCATGACCACAACAGTATGGATCACGGTAAAATGTCTCAAAGTGATTCCAATATGGTAATGGATTCAACTATAAATACTGATACAACCAAGATGAAAGATATGAATAATCATGATATGAACGAAAATAAAAAGAGCGGGCATGATATGGATAATATGGAGTCAGACCTTGCCATGTCACATTCATTTTCCCTCAGCCTTGATATGAACCGCAACGGTTCAGGTACAGCATGGCTGCCGGATGAATCACCAATGAACGGATATATGATACACTCTAACAACTGGATGCTTATGTTCCACGGAAGTATTTTCTTAAGGTATACCTCAAGCGATATCACCAAAGAAGGCTCGCGGGGTTCGAGCAGGTGGGATGCGCCGAACTGGTTCATGGGAATGGCGCAGAAGAAGCTTGGCAAAAATGGGCTCCTTAGGTTTGGACTTATGATGTCACTTGACCGCTTGACAGAAAGCGGCGATGGCTACCCGCTTATGTTTCAGTCAGGGGAAACCTGGGAAGGCAAACCGCTTGTTGATAGGCAGCATCCCCATGACCTGTTTGCGGAGCTAAGCGCTGCATATACGCAAAGGTTAAATAAAGATATTGATATCACCGGATACTTTGGTTACCCGGGTGAGCCGGCACTTGGACCTGTTGCTTTTATGCACAGGGCATCAAGCTTCAATAATCCTGATGCACCGCTTTCTCATCACTGGCAGGATGCATCACATATTACATTTGGTATTGGTACATTAGGGTTTCGCTATAAAATATTTAAACTGGAAAGTTCCGTCTTTACGGGCAGTGAGCCTGATGAGAACAGGTATAATTTCGATAAGCCGCTATTCAATTCATACAGTTACCGCTTATCCATAAATCCAACAAAGAATTTCGCGCTGCAATTCTCTCAGGGTTTTATAAAATCACCCGAAGCCCTCGAGCCCGGTGTTGATGTTACAAGAACTACTGCAAGCACAATTCACAGCCATAACTTTACATACACGAACAACATTAATACAACGATTGCATGGGGGTATAATGATAAGGGGCACGGGCATACGGAACATTCAGCTTTGCTTGAAAGTAATCTGCAGTTGAAAAAACTTGCGGTTTATACAAGATATGAATTTGTACAGAAAGACCCAGAAGAGCTGTCAATAGAAGGATTTGACCATGATACAAAATTTAATATTAATTCAATAACCATAGGCACAAATTACAGACTGTTCCAATTTTCAAATACAAATGTATCTCTAGGCATCCAGGGCAGTCTGTATTTCACTCCAAAAGAATTACAGTCAATTTACGGAAAGAATCCAATATCAGCACAGCTATATATAAAGTTCAATCCGGCTGATATGTAAAAAAATCCCTCCCCTGCAACGTTTCGTATATTATAACGGTTAATAAATATACACACAAGAAAGGCTGTATAATGTTTAAAAATAATGTAATATTTTTGCTGTTTCTGGCAATATCGTTAGTAACGGTATCCTCTTTTGCGGGATGCTCGCTCTCAGGAAGTAAAACAGTAAAAAACTCCTTAAAATCTGATGAAAACAAAACAATAAGTGATAAAGAAATGAGCGATACAACAAAAAACGATGCTTCAAAACTCCAAACAGCTCTACTGGCAGGCGGATGTTTCTGGTGCATAGAAACCATTTTTCAGGATATTAAAGGGATTGAAAAAGTTGAATCAGGTTATTCAGGCGGCTCAACTAAAAATCCTACTTATAAGGAAGTATGCTCAGGTACGACCGGACATGCGGAAGTTGTGCAGATAACTTATGACCCGTCTCAGTTGACGTATGAACAGTTATTGACGGTCTTCTTTCATATCCATAACCCAACTACTATGAATAAACAGGGCGCTGATGCCGGCACGCAATACCGCTCGGCAATTTTTTACAGCACCGATGAGCAAAAAACAACGGCTGAAAAAGTTATTGCAGATATCACGGCTTCTAAATTATGGGATGACCCAATTGTAACTGAAGTAACAAAGCTTGATGTATTCTATAAAGCTGAAGATTACCACCAGGATTATTATAATAATAACATGGAGCAGTCATACTGTTCATACGTAATAGCTCCAAAGGTAAAAAAATTCTATAAGGAATTCCCCCACCTTTTAAAAGATAACGTAAAACCGTAGTTCAAATTATAACCTGTATCCAAAACTCCACATCGTATATCTCGTGCCACGAATATAGTCTTCTTAAATTACGGATTTATAAAATTCACTTCCCGTTACAATTATCAAACTAATTTCTGATTTCGTGGAACGAATATCTATTAATAATCCGCATTTTAACCTGTATCTCAATCCGCCAGGGCGGAAAAGTTTGGGACACGATATTTTTTGAAACTCTGGCTATGATAAATAAATTAATATTTCATATCTAAGAGCCTGTTTTAGACTAAACGCAGAGACGCAGCATATGCGTTGTCTCTCTTTTTATCACTTTTACTCCCCCTTGAAAAGGGGGATAATGATCCTGAACAATCAATATTATAAATTATTCATTTCCCAATCCCTTTTCACAAATTTACAATGGGGATTTTTAAAATCTTAGAAAGTAAATTTCCTATTTACTATTTGTTATTTGAAAACAGTTTGTTAACTCTTTTTCCCTTATTTTTGTAAAACTAAAAACTTCATATGAGCTGGACCTATCTCATCATAGCGGGTATTTTTGAAATATGCTTTGCAATATCGCTTAAATATTCCGAGAGCTTTACTAAACCACTTCCTTCAGTATTATTTATTGTATTTACCATCCTTAGTTACATTTTTCTGGATAAAGCGCTTGGAACAATTCCGCTGGGAACGGCGTATGCAGTATGGACGGGCATTGGCGCCTGCGGAATTGCTGTAATCGGGATATTCCTGCTTAAGGAACCGGTTGATTTCTGGAGGATATTCTTTATTTTTACGCTAATAGCCTCAATAATTGGTCTTAAATTTGTATCAAGCCATTAATTTATTATGAGAAAAAACATTTTTGCCGTACTGGTAGTTTTCTTTTTCACAAACACTTCCCTATTTGCTCAGGCTAATACCCTTAAATTAAAAAATGACACAAAGAATTCTGAATTTACCGCTTTAAAACCATTTAAGCTCTCATCAAAAGCAGATGCTCCGACTTACTTTTATATTGCAGCAATAATTAATCCAATACTGGTGATTGAAGATAAAAAAGTATTCTTCGGACTTACAAAAGAGGTCTCGTTCGGTAAATTTCCATATGGCAGAATTGCCTTTGAGTATTCCTACATTTTCCGCAGCTATAATACCAGCCACCTAAGGCTATCCTATAATTTTGATTTTGTTTTTGAGGCAGGCGATTTTGTAGTCTTCATAGCAACACCCGGGGCAGGGTATTTTACCGATACAAAAAATAACGGCTGGTTCCTGCACGGGTCAGTTGGCGCAATTTTAGCAACAAGCGATAATTTCGGAATAAGCCCATACCTGCGATACCGCCATACGTTCATAAAGGATAAATTAAAATCCGATATTAACGATATTTCGCTTGGCGTTGGCTTTATGTTCTATTATTAACTCAATTTAGCTGCTTCTTTTTATTTGTTTCACATTTTACCATACACATCAAGAGCAATTTAATTTTACTCTTATATTCAACAATTTTTCATATATTTACAAAAATAAAGTTCAAAATATTATGGAACCACCTGTATCATATCCGCAAACTGATTCATACCAGGGCAGAAAAATTTACGGCAAAAAATCAGGCTGCGCTAAGTTTAGCTGTGTTGGAGTTGTTGGAGCAATTGTAATACTTGTAATTATCGGAATTGCCGGTTATTATTTCGCATTACCTGCGCTTATGCCAAACAGCTTAAGCGGTGATTTTTTGAATATGGTAATTGTACCCACAAAAGATGGTAAAGAAAAGATGTGGATCTTAACTGACGGGTCTTTTAATTTTATACAGACAACCAAGTCCCCTGGCAGAACATCTACAGGAAGGGAATGTTACTTCTGTAAAACATGGACTTATATTGTTGATGCAGAAACACAAAAAGTAATTAGCAAAACTAAAACTTTATATGAAGATATCATTACAACCATAGATATGGTGTATCATAAAGATAAAGTTTGGGTGATAACCAGTGAATATGGTGAAAACGAACCGCGTGTTGAGGCATTTAATTCTGAAACCGGTGAAAAGGATATGGATACCAAACAGTTCATTTCAAAATTCCCTGATCTATCTGCCGGTTTGACCGAAGCTCATTATGACAAAGACGATTTTTCGATTAAAGTAAAAACCCGTGATGGCAGAGAGCGTATATACAGCTTTGATGATGGTAAAATGTACAAGGATTATGCGGAACTGAATAATTCACGCAATAAAGATTCTTCGTTGGTTTCCATTCCACTGCTTGTACCTGAAGATAATTCATCAGGACCCAGAAAAAAACTTGTTAAAGCAACCGGTCCAAGAGTAAGCATAGAGCAGAACAAATCCAGCCTGACGCATTTTTCAGGCAGAGATGAATACATGGAAGAGCAGTATAAGATAAAGGTTAGCCAGCTTACTGAAAAAATTTATCTTGAAGGTATTTTATATTACAGCGATGTTGACTGCGCAATAATCATATATCTTGATAAACTCGGCAAAAAAAGTGACCGTATAATGACCTGCATTGATATGACAACAGGAAAAGAAATGTGGACTATTCAGCAGGATGATATGTTTAAAAGGATGAAAATAGATGAGGAAGACGATACATTTTCAAGCCTGTTCTTCACAAAAGCAAATATTGATGTTAAGCGCTCAGGTAACCTGGTTGTGCTTCAGTATAAGGGTTATGGTATTATGGGATATGATTTTAAAACCGGCAAAAAATTATTTGAAATGGATATTTAATTTAAATTAATTGAATGAAAAAAATATTTAAAATAGTCTTTATAGTTCTGTTGCTTGGATTTATCGCCATCCAGTTCTTCAACAGACCGGATAAAACCACCACTACGGAAGTTACACCCGGGCATATTACAAAAGTAATGAGCATTCCCGCAAATGTTGAAAGTATTTTGAAGCGCTCGTGTTATGATTGTCACTCAAACCAGACGGTTTGGCCCTGGTACACCGCTGTTGCTCCGGTATCCTGGCTGGTTGGTGATGATGTGGTAAAAGGCAAGAAGAAAATGAACTTCAGTGAATGGAACAAAATACCCGACTCCAAAAAAGAAGCAAGGTTAAGTGAAATTTGCGAGAAGATCAATGCAGACGAAATGCCGCTGCCACCGTATCTTATCCTTCACGGCGATGCAAAGCTTTCACAGGCTGATAAGGATATCCTGTGCAAATGGGTTGATGCAGAAATGAAGAAAATGGAAGAATCTAACCCATAAAAACTTTTTTTGCCTAAGCTTAAAATTACATTGATTTTACTTTATTACATTATTAGTTTATGAATTAAATATCAATAAATAACCAAATTTTGCAGGAAGCAGTAATAAATACCCCAAAACAAAAGGCTAAGATGGAATTTGTTTTCTGTCACCGCAAACCGGAACGTTCATTTTTCTATAAAGGTAAACAATTCCCTGTTTGCGCGCGTTGTACTGGGTTTTATCTGGGATATTTTGCGCTCCCTATATTTACATTCTCTATTTGGATGCCAAGTATGCTTTGGATCTTTCTACTGATGGTACCCGCTTTAGTTGACGGGTTAACACAGGCATATTTGAACAGGGAAAGCAACAACTGGCTCCGCTTGACAACAGGCATTCCTGCAGGTGCCGCCTGTATGGCGCTTGCGGCTTTATTAGGTCAATGGATAGGTCATATGATAATTGCTATCACATAACTTCTTTTTATAGGTAGAACAATTTTAAACAAACAATATTAAAGCATTATTTTTTAAGCAATCTAAAGGAGAAAAAAATCATGGAACCAACAACACCACCATCTGCACCAACAGGGGGTCAGCAGACAGAAGACCTGAGTATGATACTCAAGATCGTATCATTTTGTATACCGCTTGTAGGAGCAATTTTATGGTTCATCAACAAAGATAAGAACCCTAAAGCTGCAAAATCAGCCTGCACATTCGCGCTTGTTGGCGTTGCTGTAGGTATAGTTATCAACGTTGTTGTAACTTTAATGAACAGGTAATTTTATACTGTTTAATTTTATTTTTCAATATTTCGGGGAGAGGCTAAATATGCCTCTCTTTTTTTATAAACCCGCATTTTTAATTCGTTCAATTTATACATTTATATTAATCACCATTTTATATATTTTTACATTCATAAAATATAAATAACAATGCCTGATTATCCATTCCACTTTTCTTTTCTTGTAAAAGACCTGCCTTCAACACGCATGTTTTACGGTGATATCCTTGGCTGCGCTGAAGGAAGATGCTCTGATTCATGGGTCGATTTCAACTTAGGCGGTAACCAGCTATCAATGCATGTATCTGAAAACATTCCTGAGTCCTATCCATGCGGCGTAGTTGATTCAGTGATTGTCCCCATTCCCCACTTTGGCTGTATAATGCCATGGGATGAATTCCATATACTTGCCTCTAAGCTCCATAACGCAAAAGTTGAATTTATCATTGAACCATCTATAAGATTTGCAGGTCAGCCCGGTGAACATGCTACTATGTTCTTTAAAGATCCAAGTGGTAATTCACTGGAAATAAAATGTTTTAAAAATCCCGAACATATTTTCACTCTTAACGTACACCAGGAAAAATACAGCGCAGACCAGTAATGCAGCAGCATTATGATATAATAATTATTGGCGCAGGTGTTATAGGTTCAAGTATCGCATACCATTTAAGTATTAACGGAGTAAAGAACATACTGGTTTTAGATGGCGCCCCAACATCAGGTTCAGGAAGTACATCTAAAGCAACAGGTGGTTACCGCGCGCAATTTGGTTCAGAAATAAACATACAACTCTCACTTCTTGCCCGCAAAAAAATACTGAAATTTAAAGATGAACACGGGGTTGACCCCTGCTACCAACAGACGGGGTATCTTTTCTTAGCCCAAACAAATGAGGAAATGAAAAATCTTACTCTTGCAAACTCTCTTCAGCAAAATACCGGAGTAAAAGATGCTGTTCTTGTTACAACTGATGATATTGAAAAACTAAACCCTCGTATAAATATGCAGAATATAATCGGAGGCTCTTTCTCGCAAAGCGATGGGTTTATTAATCCAATGAATATTTTAAACGGATATATTTCTTCTTCACAAAAAAATGGTGTGAAATACCTATATAATACTTCAGCAACGGGTATAAAATACTCTAACCATGCTATAAAAAATATTGAAACATCTACAGGTAAATTCTCTGCGGATATTTATGTGAATGCTGCAGGTGCATGGGCCGGTTGGCTGGCCGGATTGGCAGACGAATACCTGCCTGTAAAACATCTAAAAAGACAGGTTTGCAGGATACAGGAAAAAAATACTCTGCCTGCGGATACACCTATGACCATTTGGGTGGATACAAGTTTCCATTTCAGAATGAAGGATGATCATCTTATATTATTGCTTCCCTGTATTCCTGAAAATAATTATAATTATGATACTACAGTTGAAGATAGCTGGCTGAATAAAGTCCTTACAGTTGCAAAAGATAAACTTCCCGCAGTAAACGCTTTGATTGCTGATTCTGAAGGTTCCTGGGCGGGATTATATGAAATGTCGCCGGATGAGCATTTAATTCTTGGCAAATCAAGCTATCTTGAAAACTTTTATTATGCAAACGGCTCCTCGGGACATGGTGTAATGCACTCACCGGCAATTGGCGAGCTTCTCGCAAATATTATTTGCAATAAGCCTAATGAAATTGATTCCGATATTTTAAGTCCAAAAAGATTTACCGAACGTAAACTTATTGAACAAATTCACTTTTTCTGATATAAAGTAAAATTGAAAAACTTAAACATATTTTGGATTACCGTCTATACAAAATAAATGCTATATTTAATTTTTGAAAAATATTCCCCCCTTGTTTTTAAATCGAAGAACTGGTTTTTCAGTGGGGGGAATATTAATTTTAAGAACCTCTTCTCAAAGATTATACATTAATTAAAATCCTTCATTAATTTGCAATGGGGGTTTATTATAAACACATATAATTACAATGACTCATCCAAATCTCCAAAAACTCCGCTACCCAATTGGCGAGTACAGCCCAAAAGAAAATATTTCAGCTGATGATATCAAATGGTATATCAACACCATTGAACTCTTTCCCGCAAAAATTAAGCAGGCGGTCAATGGATTAAATGATGGACAGCTTGATACTCAATACCGCACTGACGGTTGGACTATCCGTCAGGTAGTACATCATGTTGTTGATAGCCACATTAACAGCTACACCCGCTTCAAGCTGGCATTGACAGAAGATACCCCGGCGATCCGCCCGTACTTTGAAGACCGCTGGGCAGAACTCCCGGAAGCTAAAACGGGTCCTGTGGAACTTTCCATTCCACTGCTCGAAGCGCTGCATAAAAGATGGGTCGTAATGCTGAAAAACATTACACCTGATGAACTTAAAAGAAAATTCTATAATCCTGAATCAAAAGCGGAAATGTCACTTGATGAAGTAATGGGCTTATACGCATGGCATTGCGATCATCACTTAGCGCACATAGCTAACCTTAAGAAATCAAAAGGCTGGTAAGAAATAATCCCCCCTTTGCTTCTAAAAAGGGGGGAGGATAGTTTGAATATTCGTATTATCACAATTTATCGGTCTCGTAATCCTTCATTAAGCACCAATGGGGGTTCAGCTTTAAGTACTTTGCGGAGTCTCTCAAAGCTTAGTGCACGACAAAATTTAAATACTAAATACTTTGACGCAGATAAACGCAGATTATTATGATTTACTCTGAAAACTAATATAGTTTACTTGATATAAAATTTTCAAATTAACTGAATAGTACCATAAATTATTATTAAAGAATAACTTAGGGCTTTATCTCAAATTTCCAAATTTTGGGAAAAAGTCCTTGAAACAAAGTTTCGAGTTATCCCGAGTTCTCGGGATTAAATTTGCTTTAAGGAATAAATTTATCTTACTTTTTTCATATTATTTCTGTGTGAATCTGCGTCAAGAAAAATTGTCGTGTAC
>JANPBV010000195.1:0-9564 GCA_031430615.1 Ignavibacteria bacterium
GTTCAGTTTCTAGAATCCGTAAATAATATTAATTCCGTTCAAAGAAGGATAGAATGAAAGACCCCCGCCTTTTTTCATTTTCTTCTTATCATTTTCTTCCCTTTCACGCTCTCTGCTTATAACAAATTTTGAAGTGCCATAACCAAGCGCGGCAGCGAAAATTACATCACTAAGCCAATGCTGATCGTTGTGCATTCTTGCATAAGCTGTAAGTGCTGCAAAAGGATAAAGTATTGCCCGTGCCCACCAGGTATCAATTTGCTCGGCAAGTATAGTAGAAGTTGCAAATGCAACTACAGTATGTCCTGAAGGGAATGATTGCGTATCACCTTTGGATTGAAACCATGTAAATTCGTATTGACTACCTGTTTTTGAAGAAAATGGACGAGCTCTGCCTAAAAGATATCTAATTCCAATAGTTAATGTCCCAGAATAAACTAACGACTGGATCAGCATTCTTCCGGTTTTTCGTAATTCAGTTTCTCTGGTAAGTAAACCAATTGAGTACAATGCACCACCAAATATCGCAGGGTATTGTACATATCCGTAAGCGGAAGGACCATCAAGAAAATTACCATTGTATGTACCTTTTCCCTGAAGCGATATTGCTTTCCGTATATCTTTATCAATTGTTGAAGTAAGAACAGTTGCTGCTACTATGCCGGAGCTTACCAGGATATTCTTTTGGCTTCTAAACGGCTCAATAAAAAAGTTACCCCAATCAGACGCAAAGTATGTAAAATCAGTTCCTATATCCTGCCATATAGTTGTTCTTTTAGGCTTTTGGTTTTTCAGTGTGTAAGTTGAATCGGCAAGCAGTATATTATGCAATATTACCAAAATCAGCAAAATAAAAATAAGTTTTTTCATCAAATTAATTGAGTTAATAATGTCATAAATTATGCATAAATTAATATGAATTATTAATATAGACAAGCATATAATATGGCATTAAAAGCAAAAACTTTGTCGAAGATTAAAGCGGTATTAAAGGTATCTTTTTCGGGTATGATTATTGGACCTCTTTTTGCGAGCATTGCTTTCGGGTATGATTTTGAAAGAGCCATCAAAGGAGTAATCATAGGATTTTCTATTTCGTTTCTCAGCTCTTTCTTTGAAAAATTTATTTATGAACCTAAGTTAAAAAAACTGAAATTTTCTTTTGTTTTACTAATCAGGACTTTTGTATATATTCTCATCATATCTGTTACGGTTATAACTGTATTGGTTATACGTGAAAGCATAATCAAGAACACGGGATTTATTGCTACGATGCAGACGGATGATTTCAGGTATTTTATGACTAAAGGTGATTTTCCTTACATTTTACTTTTTTCCATATCAATCAGTTTCCTGATAAATTTTCTTTTGCAGCTGAACTCATTGCTTGGCAAAGGTGTGCTCTTTAGTTTTCTTAGCGGAAAATATCATAAGCCGAAAATAGAAGAGCGTTTCTTTATGTTTCTTGATTTGGAGTCATCTACAACTATAGCAGAAACAATAGGGCCTGTTAAGTATCACCAGTTTATGAATACATATTTTTTTGATATTAATGATCCTATAATTGAATCTAAAGGTGAAATATACCAATATGTTGGTGATGAAGTAGTAATAAGCTGGCAAAAAAGATATGGAATGAAAAACGCAAATTGTGTTAAATGCTATTTTGATATCAGAGATAAGCTGGATATACTGCAGAAGAAATATATTAAAGAATTTGGACTTATACCGGGTTTTAAAGCAGGTATTCATTATGGAGAGGTTGTTATTGGCGAAGTGGGTGACTCAAAAAAAGAAATTGTATTTCACGGAGATGTTATGAATACTGCTTCTAGGATACAGGGACAATCAAAAGTATTGAATAAACAATTGCTGATCTCGGATGTGGCTTTAAATCATCTGAATTTGTGGACAAATTACAGGTCAGAAAACATGGGGAAATTCAAACTGAAAGGAAAAGAAGTGCAGATAGAAATATTCAATATAATCAGGTCTTAGTCTTTTTTAAGTAATCATAAATCTCATATTGCGATCTGTGCCTGGTTTGATCTCCGTTGCGTTTATACTCATTTGTCTGTTTTTCATCTATTATTCTTGCCTTAACATTATCATTTAGCTTAATATTAATAATATCTTTTATCATTTTTTTCAGCTTAGGGTCATAAACAGGGAATGCAACTTCAATTCTTCGGCTTAAATTTCGTTTCATCCAGTCTGCGCTTGAGAGATAAATTTTCTCATCACCGCCGTTATTGAAAATATACACCCTATCATGCTCTAAAAGTCTATCAACAATACTTATTCCTTTGATGTTATCGCTCATTCCGCTGATACCGGGTATTAAGCAGCAAATACCCCGTACAATCATATTTACCTTTACACCGGCTTTACTTGCTTCATAAAGCTTCTTTATTATCCGCTCATCTTCAAGGCTGTTTAATTTACAGATAATTTCAGCAGGTAACCCTTTTTGGGCATACTCTATTTCGTTTTCAATCATCGCCATAAAGCCTTGTCTCATTCCATACTGCGCAACAAGCAGGTGTTTGAATGTGTAACCCGGATCTTTACCTTCTAAGTATTCAAAAACCTTTTCAACTTCAAATGTTAATTCAGGATTAGAAGTAAAGAATCCATAATCAGTATATAATCTTGCGGTTTTTTCATTGAAATTCCCGGTTGATAGATATGCATAATTCTTTATTTCTTTTCCCTCTTTACGGGTGATTAGCGCTATTTTAGCATGAACTTTAAGCCCGGGCATACTGTATAGTACTTTAATTCCTGCCTTTTGCATTTCTTCAGCGCTTTTAATATTAATTTCCTCATCAAAACGGGCTTTAACTTCCACAAAAGCAGTTACCTCTTTTCCTCTGTGTGCAGCTTTTATAAGCGCATTAACAATCTTAGAATCTTTTGCTACTCTGTATTGAGTTATCTTAATTGAGGTAACTTTGGGGTCTTTTGCAGCCTGCTCAATTGCATTTATAACATAATCATATGATTGATAAGGATAATACAGCAGGTAATCTTTTTTTGAAACCGATTCGAATACATTCCCAAGTTCATCAAGTTCTTTTGATTTAACCGGTTTAAGATCTGGGTAGTATAGTTCCTTCATTCCCGGATTAGGGAAATTGAAAAAGTCACTGAAATTATGATATTTTCCGCCCGGATAAAGATCCTGGCTTGAGAGCAGTAATGCTTCTTTTAAGAATTTCAGAAATGAAACAGGCATTGCTTTATCATATAAAAACCTTGAAGGAGCGCCGCTTGAACGTTTTGTGAGGCTCTTTTTTATTTTATCAAGCAGGTTACCGGCAAATTCATCCTCTATATAAAGCTCGGCATCACGTGTTAATTTTACGGCAAATGATTCGTGAATATTGTAACCGTAAAATATCTGCTGCAGAAAGAACCTGATAACATCATCAAGATAAATTATGTAATTATTATTTCCGATCTTTGGAAGGAGAATGAACCGCTCTATATGATTTGTTGGTATTTCTACAATTGCGTAAATATATCGTTTGTTCTTCAAAACTTTATCAGTTTTTGACGCATGTTTTGCTGTCATCTTAACCGCCAGATACAACCTTTGATTACGAAGAAACGGCGTGATTTTCTTTTTTACGATGATCATTGGCATAATATGCGGTACAACCTGAGTATTAAACAGCTCAGACACGAATTCTTTTTGTAAAGGGTTAAGCTGGGTGTGATCTACCATGAAAATGTTATTTTTTTCAAGTTCAGGTTTTATGATATTGAAATATGTGCTGCCATATTCTTCCTGCATTTTAACAACCGTTTTATGCAGTTTCTCCAGAAGCTTCTCTACATCAAATTTTAGTTCTTTTTGAGTTTTCTTTTTCAGGTCAAGCAGCGCCCTTAAAGAAGCAACCCGAACACGGAAAAACTCATCAAGATTTGAAGAAAATATTGCAAGGAACTTAATTTTTTCATAAAGAGGGGTATCAGGATCTTTGGATTCCTGCAGGACTCTGTGATTGAATGACAGCCAGCTTAACTCTCTGTTGAAAAACTTATATTCCATTTGGATATTTTTTAGGGTATTCAAAAAAAACTAATTTTCCCTTTTCCTTTTTTATTTTATTCCATGAATCAAAATCAAAATCAATTTTTACAACTCCGCAAGTGGGAATATTTTCAATATTTGATTCACTTATGTAATTTGCAAAATCTGTAATACCATAGTTATGGCTGAATATCATTAACTTATTGATCTTATCACCGGTATTCATTATTACTTCAATAAAATCATTTACACCCGCCATATACAGGAGCTTGTTGCTTGATATATTACTCTCTGGATATCCGGTTTCTAATGCGATGCGTTTTGCGGTGCTAATTGCGCGTTTTGCCGGACTTGAAATAATCAGATCAGGAAGTACACCCAGTTTATTCAATAATTTACCCATCATTGGGGCATTTTGTTTACCCCTTTTGTTGAGCGGTCGTTCCAGGTCATTTAAGCCCGGGTTATCCCAGCTTGATTTTGCATGCCTGATTAGGTATAATGATTTCATAAGAATAACAAAAATAACTAAATAAATTATTAATAACACTGATTTTAAAATCACAATTAGTTAAATTTGGTTAAGATGACAAGAGAATTATTAAGAAAATTCAAGATCCCGTTTTTACTGTTATTTATTGTTTTAATCACAGGAACCACAGGTTACTGGTATATTGGCGGCGGTAAATATTCTTTGATTGACTGCCTGTATATGACAGTAATTACAATCTTAACAATTGGTTACGGAGAAATTATCGATCTTACAAATAATTCATGGGGAAGATTATTTACAATATTAATTGCATTTACCGGTATTGGAACAGCGACTTACATTATTTCTACATTTACAGCATTAATAGTTGAAGGGCAGCTAAAAAAAACATTTAAAAAAAGGCGTATGGAAAAGGGAATAAAAAAAATAAGCGATCATTACATTATTTGCGGCGCGGGAAGGGTTGGTTCTGTGATTTTACATGAGTTGTATACAACTGGCAGACCCTGTGTAGTAATTGATAATGATGAAGAAATTATACAGATAATAACAGAAAAATACCCTGAATTAATTGTAATTGCAGGTGATGCTGATATTGAAGAAGTTCTTGAAAAAGCAGGAGTTAAAAATGCGGTAGGAATATTTGCCTCAACAGGTGATGATAATCAGAATCTTGTTATCAGTCTTACAGCAAAATATATTAATCCAAACATCAGGGTAGTAGCAAGATGTCTTGAAGCTGCAAACCAGCAGAAAATGAAAAAAGCAGGAGCGGATACTGTAATTACTGAAAACTTTATTGCCGGTATGAGAATGGCATCCGAAATGGTAAGACCTACCGTAGTTAGTTTCCTTGATAAAATGCTGGCAGATAAAGATAGAAACCTGAGGGTTGAAGAAATTTCACTGAATGAAAAATATGCAGGAATGAAAATTGCTGATATGGATATGGAGCAGTTTCAGGATACATTGATACTTGCGGTTTTACATGATAATAACTGGACATTTAGTCCAAAGGGAGATCATATCTTAAATATAGGATGCAGTATTGTAGTTATCACAACACCTGAAGAAAGAGAAAAGCTTATGAAGCATTTCCAGAATTAAATTATTGCAGCAGGTCCAGTGAAGGCGGCTGTGTTTGTGGATTTAAAATGAATGCAATAGTATACGCAGCAACAGCAATTATAAGCCCATACATGAAAATATTGTAACATATTCTGAGATACTTATATTTTCTTCCAAGTACCTGTCCAAGAAAATAAAAATCTTTTATCATGCTTCCGTATAAATAATCTTTATCATGCATCAGTTTATCCATACCCCACTGGAAATCAGTTAGAGGCATGTTGAAAAAATTACCGAAGAAAAGCAGGTTTGTTTTCTTTTGTTCTATATCAAGCTTGGTAAATGTGCCCGATGTTATGCTTGGTCTTGTGACAAATACCGCAAATATAATGCAGGTTAAGCAAACAGCAAGCATGATAAATGTTGGCGCAGTAAGGTAAGGATATTCAACCAGTTTCCTTAACAATGTAGTTACAATAATACCAATTATAAGAGTATTAATACTTATCATAATATTTGCTTTACTATCTGCCATTGCGGAAAATTCAACATGGGTTCTAACCGTATTTCGGAACATTGTTTCAATACCGCGCTCAGCGGTTTTGGCTGATTCTTTTTTAAACGCCATCTTTTCAATTTCAACCTGCAGCTTTTCTTCATCTTTTCTTGAATGAATTTTTTGCTTTTCAAGCTCAAGTTTTTCCCTGTCAAATTCCATTTTTGCCTTTCGGCTTGCCGCTTCATCTGTTGACTGTTGTAACTTTTTGAGATTCTTCTGAGCTTTTAGTAAATTGGCTGTCTGCTCGGGTTCATTTTTCTTTCTTGCATAGGCTGTGAAAAATTTATGAGTAGAAAGAAGCTCAACACTGGTTTTCTGCCATCCGGCATCATCAATGTTTTTTATTCCAAGTGTATTCCACTCACTTTTTAATAGATCTGAATACTCAAAGAAATCTTCCTGACCCAGATGGATAAGATCAGCATCACAAATTACCTCTTCGGTAAGGTTCTTTGGATTTTGCGGAATTTTAGTTGCATCAATACAACTTAATACTTTAGCGGTTTTATCTTCGCTGTAATTATTTTCTTTTAAGAAAGCCTCAGCAATTTCCTTTCCTTTATCCTCATGTGAGTTATATGATTCAACGTACCCGACATCATGGAACCAGGCAGCTAAAGTGACAACTTCCAGTTCATCATCATTCAATCCGGATTTCTTCCCGATCTTTCGGGAATTTCCGACAACATCCATTGTGTGCGAATAGTTATGGTAAACCAAGGTAGGAGTGAGCCTATCTCTGAATAAATTTGATACAAATTCTTCCGCTTTTTTAATTATATCGTTATGAGCCATAAATCATTAAATTCCCAAAGTTTAAAATATCTTTATAAATTTTATAATTCAATATAATATAAGATACTTATAAAATTTACTTCTTTTTATAAGCCTCAACCCCATATTCCGAAAATTTAAGCTCGAAATTATTCAAAAAATCAGGGTTATCCTTTACTGCATCGTAAATTTTATCGTTTGTGGCTTCTTTATAGACCAGAACCCATTCAACATATTTACTTGGGGTATTCATTGCATCTGCTCCAATAACAAAAGTATTAAATGTGATCCTGTCAATCAAATTAATTCCTGTCCATGGATGAAGAGCAAATATAACATTATCATAAAGAATTTTCCCCCCACAGTAGTTATTTTTCAGGTAAAATGAAAGGTTTTCGCTGACTTTACTATTGGAAGAATTTACTTCTGCGATAGCCGGTATATTAACCGGGAAATCAACAAAGAATAAATACTGTTGGTACACAAAAATGACACCAAGCAGGAATAAAATAGTTTTCTTAAACTTAAAATTTAATAAATATGATACTGCCAAACCCGAAAAAACTGCAATAGCGGGAAATATGTATAAGCCGTACCTGCTGTTGAAATATCCCGGCGGTTCTGAATTGGGTAATTCAATGATAAGCTGTCCTTTATATAATAACAGAAGCGTAGTAGGTAATGCTATCCAAAGAATATATAAGAGTAACGATCTTAATGATAATTTTTTCTTGATACTGTAAATTACGAGTCCAAATAGCCCAATAATTGAATTTAATACTCCTGAATACAATAGAATTGACGAAAAATATACTTTGGCAGATAACCAGAAATTATTCTTTGTAAGTAATCTTCCCCTTACTTCATAATATTCCAGCTGGTGCAGAGTTGAAAATTCTCCCCGCGAAAATTCCAGAGGATCCCCGTATTTTATCCAGTTATACAAAAACCACAGTCCAATAAACAATACCGGCAGAGCTCCCATTATAAAAACATGTTTTACGGGTTTATCTTTATTAACAATACAGATAATAAAAACCAATACAATCGAAATAATTGCTATCGGCCATGCATCATAGCGTGTTCCAATTCCCAGGGAAACAAAAATTGAAGAATAGAGTAAATAATTTCTTTTGTTTTCTTTAGTCCATAAAAGTAAATAATAGAAGCTTGAGATCATAAAGGTAATATAAAGCTGCTCGGTCATAGCAGTAGTCTGGAAATAAAGGATATTGTAATTAAACACAAATATCAAGAATCCGAACCATGTAGCTGCCGGGTTTTTGGTTAATGTTTTTACAATAAGGAAGATCACCATACAGCTTATCACAAATGCAGGAAGGTTAATAATACTTGCCGCAAGTCCGGTTTGCCAAAGGGAATCTATGTTTGCAAGCGGCATTAATATCAAATTTGGGATGGGAAGCCATACTGTACCAAGCTGACTGTAAATGCCCGGTGTCAAAGAGTCAAAGAACCTGCGGGCAGCTTCCATTCTGAAAATAGCATCTCTATAAGCATAATTATAGTTGTAAATGTAAGAAAGATATTGTGATACCAATCCGCTTAAAAATGCAATAATTACTGCAAATTTCTGGTAGAAGTTATCATTTGAAACGGAATTTACGTCCTGTGGTTTAATTTTGGTTCCCTATGAAGAATTTGAATTGTATGAGTATAAAAATACCTTTATAATGACTTAGTTTCAATGAAATAAATCCCTTTTAAAGTCATTACTTTAGGATGTTTTGATAAATGAATAATTTTAAGATTAAGTATATTCTAAGAAATTGATGTAAATGAAAATCCCGCTAATATACAACGGGATTTTAAATAAAAGAGCTAGCGACCGGAATCGAACCGGTGGCCTGCGCATTACGAATGCGCTGCTCTACCAGCTGAGCTACGCTAGCTTTTTAAATCTTCAATCGTCAATTATCAATGTTCAATTTAAGGTTTATTTTTAAAATTGTTCTTAGATGATGAAATGATTTTACCGGTTAATTTTATTAAGTCCTCACAATCATTCAATAAAGAATCAGATGATTTTGTATCAATATAATTGCTATCTCTTAATAAACGTATCCAGTAATGTGTTTCCCGTGATTCTTTATAAGCAATTGAGATCTTGTTAATGAAATCTTTTTTGGATTGACCGCCAATAGCTTCTTCAATATTTGCACCTATAGAAGTTCCGCACCTTAAAATTTGCTTGGAAAGAATATATTCATTTTTCTTTTCAACAAGGTGTTTATAAAGCTTTATTATACGTAATGAAAAATTGTAACTTTTATCTTTTACAATGTTATCTTTCATCTATATGCAGCAAAACTGTTTTATATTGAACATTGAACATTGAACATTGAACATTGATAATTGATAATTGTTAATTGATAATTAATACCTGTACCATTCAGCTTTGAATGGTCCTTCAACTTCAACACCTATATACTTAGCCTGCTCGGGCGATAAAGTTTCAAGTTTGGCGCCAACTTTCGCAAGGTGAAGCCTTGCAACTTTTTCATCAAGATGTTTTGGCAGTACATACACTTCATTTTTATAATTTGTATGGTTAGTCCAAAGCTCAATTTGCGCCAATACCTGGTTTGAAAATGAATTTGACATTACAAA